>NZ_CP101655.1:5279582-5413875 GCF_028830055.1 Pseudomonas serboccidentalis | reverse complement strand
GCTGCCGAAGGCGGCGATCTTTTGCTTTAGAAGTAGTACGGGAATTTCAGGCTGAAGGAGAAGTCTGGGGCATCGTCGGTCATACCGAGCGACAGGTTGGGCACGATGGTCAGGTTATCCGTGGCGGCAATGGTCATGCCGACGTTGAAGTAACCGGCATTGGCATCGCTGGACACCACCGATTCCCAATCCCCGCCGTCCTGTTTCAGCTTGCTCTTGCGTTGCACCAGGTCAGACACCGAGAACGACATACTCATCTTCTCGTTCAGAGCGAACGCAATACCGGCACCGATCTGGAAGCTGTCGCCGATGCGTACCTTGCCTGGGTTTTTCTGGTTGACCGTCGAACTGATGTCGTCGAACGATTCTTCCAGGTTGTGGGTGTAGGACAAGCTGCCGAACAGCACAGCCGGGTCGAACGTCTTGACCAGCGAGACGCCGGGGGTGATCGACCAGACGCCGTTACCGGTAGGCAGGGTGTCAGGCACGAACAGGTTGGAGTTGGCGTCGGTCTGACGCAGCTTGATCCCGAACGGGTCCTTGCCGGTGGGCGCCTTGACCCGCAGAGTGACCACGGCGTCCGGGGTGTTGACCGACTCGTCGAGGAACTTGTACGCGATGCCGAAGTTGACGTCGCCGATGGTTGGATCACGCGAAACATCCTGTTCCGTCGTGACGTTGGACGCGCCACCGTTGCCGCCACCGGACTGGTAGGTCGATTCGCGGTAGACCACCGGTACGTTCACGTCGAACTGCCAGCGATTGTCGAAGTTGTAGCGGCCAGTCAGGTCCAGAGTCCAGGTATCGGCCTTGATCCGGTCGAGGTTGATGTTGCCCAGAAAGATCGAGTCCAGGGCCAGAAAGCCGTTGAGGATCAGTTGACGGGTGTCGTAACGCGAGTAGGTCACGCCGGTTTCAAAGCTGAACTTGCCGCCGCCGAAGAAGCCGCTGGCCTCGTCGTAGAGGTTGGATACGCTCTGTGCCGGTTGCGAATCGTCGGCCAGCGATTGCCCATAAGACGCGCCACTGCCCCCGGCTGCGCCCCCCGACGCTGCCGCCGCGCCAACCCCGGGAGCCCCGGTGCTGGTCGCGACTTTTGGATTGCCTTTCATGTCGGCCGGCGATTTGGCCAGTCGTTTGGGTTGTGGGGCCGCCGGTTGGTCTTCGACCTGACGGACCCGTTGTTCGAGCACCGCCAGGGCTTTTTGTTGTACTTCGTATCGTTGTTTCAGCTCCAGGAGTTCCTGTTTCAGAATCTCCACATCTGCGTCGGGTGCTGCTTGCAGCATTGCCGCAGGTAGAAGAGTGCTCAAACATACAGCTGCACGCAGTGATACTGATCGATACATGAATAAGCCGTCCCTTTAAGCCCAATGATCGAGACTCAGCGTAGTTCAATATCCAATATTGCGTAGTGCCCTGAGTTGAGTCAGGTTGCAGTCCAGTGCGCCAGGGCTGATGCCGTTATTGCTAAGCACAACATTGAGTTGGGTCATGTTGTTGACCACGTTGGCACTGCCAAGCAGACGCGTGTTCTGCAGCAGGCCGCCCTGGGCGACTTGTTGCAGGGCTGCGCCCTGATTGCCCGCAGCTTGAATAGCCATCTGCACGCCACCGCTGGTGGCTGAAACGGCGACGCTGCCGGCAGCATTGCTGGCACCGATTGTTTGCCCGGCCATCAACGCCTGACCTTGTGCAGGTACCAGGGCAGGGGGGGTGTTGGCCTCTTTGACGTTGATCGCCACGTTGTTGTTGGCGGTGTTGCTGTCGCCGGCGGCGCGTACGCTTTGGGTCACGCCCTGGCTGCTGTTGAGTGCCGCGCCACCTACGACGCTGCCAGTGCCCTGAGTCAGGGTACTGCCATTGCCCTGTTCTTTGATGGTTGAGACATAGAATTCCGGTTTGATCGTGGCGGCCTGGATTTGCATCGACGTCGCAGCGCCGATCAGATCACCGCTGGCGTTGCGCCAGGTACTGCTCATGACAATGCCGAAGCTGATGATCCGCCCCGGCATGACGTAACGACCGCGTAGCTCGGCGAGCTCCTGATCAGTGATTTCGATAGGTTTGAACCCTGCATTGGCATAGCCTGACGCGCTCGCTGCCAGGCAGGCGGCGGCAAGCCAGTATGAGGTTTTCATCTGCTGCTCCCGGGACATCCAGCCCCATTCTTTATAATCGGCGATTAAAAGAAGTCGCTCTGTATGAACCCGAAGTCCATCAATTCAGCATCTTTGACAGGGTTGAAAGAATCGAGCTTGTTCTTGGCGGTCAGCGGTGCCGGAGGACTGCGCAGTGCATTGGTTTTGTCGTATCCGGGGCCGACGATGGCGAAGACAATGCCGTTCCAGCCTTTGACAAAGTCATCATGGGCGTAGCGTTTGTGGCCGAGAACCGGGTCTGCGATGTAAACCCAACTCTTGTCCGAGCGCTGCAGCACCACGAAATGCTTGTAGCCGCGAATTTCCATCAGTACCACCACCGGGATCGTGACATCGTCGAGCTTTTCCGGCGGAATCTTGTAACCCCTGGCGCGCATGCCGATGCTTTCTACGTAGCGCTTCATGTCCAGCATGGAAAACCCTTGAGTGCGAACAAGGGCCTGGTCAGCGTTGACCAGCATGCCTTTGATGATGTGCTCCTCATCGACGTCGAGCCAATAGGCCTGGCGCAGTACCGTGGCCAGTGCGGCGGCGCCGCAGCTGAAATCGGTTTTTTGTTCGACGATGTCGGAAAACTTGCGCTCACGGATGCTTTGCACGTTTTTGTAGACGAGTACGCCGCCGGGCAGGGCAGCGACGGGCATCTGCGCAGCCTGGGTCAGGCCGGACAGGCAAAGCAGGGCGATAAAGGCAGTCTTACGCATGATCGATACGCCTTTGCGGACTGAGGAAAAAGCCCCGTTTCCGGGGCTTTCGTTTCGATCGCGATTACATGCAGGCTTTGCAACCTGCAGCGATGGACAGCGAGTTGCTTTGTTGGTTGCCCACACCCGCCGAGACGTTGGCTCCGCCGTTGCCGGAGAAGTTGTTCATCGAGTTGGTCATGTTGGCATTGTTGACGACAGGTGCTTTCCAGCCATCTTTGGTCAGCACTTGCTGAGTGGTGACGCCAGCGAGGCCAAAGGTACCCACGGCTTCGAACTTGGCTTTCTGGTCATCATTGCCACCGTGGCCGCCACGATTGTCGTAACCGCCGTGGTCATCGCCTTCGATGGTTGCAGTGCCTTTGGCTTTAAACGTGCCAGCGGCCGCGTAGGTGCCAGTAAGGGTGTCTGTTTTGTAGGCCTGCACGCCTTTGTTTTCTACGACCAGGCCAGTTGAGGACTGGTTGGCGGAAGCCGCGGCAGTGGCTACACGGCCACCGGATACGGCGATCGCCAGGTTGTTTTTCTGCTGGTTGAAGCTGCCCGCAGTCACGTTGATGCCGATATTGCCGGAACCATTGTTGCCTGCATTGTTGAGCGTAGCGTTATTGAAGGTGGACGAGTTTTTCACATAGTTGTTGTTGTTGACTTGAGTCGCACTCGAGGCAGCAACAGCAGTGCCGAAAATGAAGCTTTCATCGGCGGTAGCCAGGGCAGCGGCGTTGTCTTGTTGGTTGCCGTCGCCGGCTGCAACGTTGGCGCCCATGTTGCCGTTAGAACCATTGAGCGAGTCGCTGGCGTTGGCGTTGTTGACCGTGCCCTGGTTTTTCACCACGTTGCCATCGCTGTTTTGTTCGTCGAGCACTGCCGCCCCGGCACCTGCGCCGATCTGCAGAAGTTGTTCCAGGGTTGGGCCTTTTGGTTCATGGTTGCCATGACCATTGCCATGCCCGTTACCATGATCATTGCCGCCCGCTTGAGCCGCCATTGCCATTACTGCTGCAAGTGCGAAAACCAGTGGTTTGAGAGCCATTGTAGGTTTCATGGTGTTTCTCCATCGTGCTTATTAGTTGGGTTAAGTGTTGGTACTTTCTAATTGCACTGCTTTTTTTATTTGGGTCAGTCTGCGACCCGGATGCTCAGGGTGTTGGCCATGCGGTTCCCCACCCCGGCACTCTGGTTCACCTGGATTACCCCTCGGCTGCCGGTGAAGGCCTGATCACTTGTCGTGACCTGGCGACTGCCGGGTGAGGTACCAGTTGCTCCTGAGCTCGGTAAAAGCGCCACGTTCTGTTGCGACAGGGCGCTGTCGTCAACGCTTTGCGGGGCAGCACTGATGCTGATGCGCGTCACGTTGGCCATTTGATTGTTGGCACCGGCGCCCTGGTTCACGCCCAGGATCCCGTTGCCATTACTGAAAGCGTTGCCGCCAATGGTGGCGCTGGCATTCATCGAAGGGTTTGCCGGTGTATCGAGCTTCTGCCTGACGATGGTCGTGGCGCTGGCGTTGGTGCCAATGGCGATCGCCTTGGTGTTGGTCTGTTGCATCTGGTCGCCGGCGGCCTGGTTGACGTTGAAGTTGCCGCGGTACTGCGCACCGGTGTCCTGGATGTTCGCGTTGTTCACTGAACCGGGATCGGCCATCGCACTGGTGCAGCCGAAGAGGGCAAGCAGCAGAAGGGAACGATTCATCTCATTGCCCCCCAGCCATGCGGGTCAGGGGTGCCAGACCGGTGCTCAAGGAGCGATTGATCGTGTTGGAAATCGCGCCGCCACCGCCGCCGCCATGACCGGCACTCATGCCTGGCAGGCCGTTGGGGTTGGTCAGGACGTTCATGCCGGGCATGTCCGAGTTCGGTGTGATGATGTTGCTGCGGATCGAAGAGCCGCTGGCCACACTGGCGAATTCACCATCACTGAGTTCGGTGCTGGTCATCGCTTGATGGATTCGATCGGAAGGATTGGCATTGACCGTGGTTGGGTAGGGGTCTTTGCCGCCGCTGCGTCCGATAGGAATCGGCTGGACGTCGCGGTTGAGAACGATCACGCCATTGCCTTCGGCCTGAACGTTGAAACTGATGAATGTGCTGGCTGCTGATCCGATCAGCAGAAGGCAGGTCAGGCCTTTATTGAAATTCCCCACGGTGGCAATTCCTTCTTCAGTGGGCTGGCTCTTGTCAGCGTTGGGAAGGAGAGAGCGAAAGCTGTGCCGCTTTTGAGTTGTCTTTTATTTTCAATGGGTTGGCGATGGCGCGTGCAACGCTGATACAAAATCTGTTTCAGCGTTGAAACAGTCCCGTGGGCAGCCAAGTGGTCACAGGCGGCGCAAAGCTCTGGAACAAGGGTTTGCCCAACAGTGTTTCATGGGCGTAACAGATGGTCTTACAGAACGATGAAGGCCATTGAATTGGCTGCTCTGCGCTGGGGGAGGTGTATCAGGAATGGACACTTGAGCCCCGAAAGGGGCTATTTGGCGGGATGATCGGCCAACAAACGAGCAACGGCGTCGAAAGCCTGAGAGCGGCGTTCATTCCAATGGCCCTGAATGATTTGCAGCGGTTGCCCGTTTTGTTCCAGCCAATCGCGGGTGGCCTGAAAGAACGCCATGCGCTCGCTGAGTTGTGGCTGGCAACGCTGGCCGTCGTCCGTCCAGTCGATATGCTCCGGCGACAACAGCAGGTGCAGGTCGTAATGCCGCGCCAGCAACTCGGGTTCCAGCCACGCGGGGCAGGCGCCAAACAGGGTCTGGCTCCACAGAATATTGCTCAGCAGATGGGTATCGAGAATCAGCAGCCGGGGTTGCTGCGCCCGTGCCTGATCTTCCCACTGCAACTGCCCGCGGGCGATGTCGGGGATGTCGTTCAGGCAGGTATCGCGCGGATTCTGCTCGATGAACCAGCGCACGTACTCATCCACCCGCAGACCGCCAAAGTGTGCTTGAAGGCCGGCAGCCAGCCAGCTCTTGCCGGTGGATTCCGGACCGGTGAGGACAACCACCTTCATCGTTGCAACGCCGGATCGGCGCGCCATTCACGCCAGCCTTGCAGCGCAATCAAGGTGAACAGGGCATACAGTGCGGCGGTGAGGTACAGCCCCTTGTAAAGGAACAGGCCGACGAAAATCATATCCAGCACGAACCACAGCGCCCAGCATTGCAGGCGTTTCTGCGCCATCCACAATTGAGCGACAAGGCTGAAGGCGGTCAGTGCGGCATCGAGCCACGGTTGTGCGGCATCGGTCCAGTGCGCCATGGCCGCGCCCAGCAGCAGGCTGCCAAGCGCCCCCACGCCAAGGCCGAGCAGGATCGAGCGCCGACCCAGGCGCGTGACGTCGCGCCCGTCATGCATCGTCCCGGCGCGGGTCCATTGCCACCAGCCGTAAACTTGCAGCGCAGCGTAGATCACTTGCAGCAACATGTCCGAGTACAGCTTTACGTCATAGAAAATCCAGCTGTACAGCAACACCATGACCAGGCCGATCGGCCAGCACCACGGATTCTGTTTGACCGTCAGCCACACGGCGATCACACCGAGGGCGGCGGCAAACAGTTCAAGCCCGGACATGGGGGTTCCTTGGGGGAGTTCAGGAGGGAGCGGATTGTACCCAAAAACCTGTCGGAATAAGCCTGTTACCGATTTTGATGGGAAACCGCGAAACCCTGTAGGAGTGAGTCTGCTCGCGATGACGGTGGGTCAGCCACTCCGGGGTTGACTGATATGACGCTATCGCGAGCAGGCTCACTCCTACAGGGGGCGGTGTTAGACGCGGAACTGGCGTAGAAGCTGGTTCAACTGCTCACTCAACTGCCCAAGCTTCACACTCGCCACGCTCGATTGCTCCGCCGCCAGCGCCGTGCTGTGAGACAACCCGGCCGCCTGGGTGACGTTCTGATTGATGTCCTCGACCACATGCGCCTGTTGCAGCGTGGCGCTGGCAATCGAGGCGTTCAGGCCATTGAGGTTGCGTAAAGCCTGGCCGATGGCGTTGAGGCTGGCCCCGGCGAGGCCTGCCTGTTCGATGGTCAGTTGCGAGGCTTTGCTGCTGTCGCCGATGACCTTGACCGCTGCTTCGGAATGACTTTGCAGGCGTTCGATCATCGACTGGATTTCCGCTGTCGATTTCTGCGTGCGCTGCGCCAGCAGACGAACTTCGTCGGCCACCACCGCAAAGCCCCGGCCCTGTTCACCGGCGCGCGCCGCTTCAATGGCCGCGTTGAGCGCCAGCAGGTTGGTCTGTTCGGCAATCGAGCGGATCACCTCCAGCACACTGCCGATCTGCGTACTTTCCGCCGCCAGCGTGCGAATGACTTCGACCGCCTGATCAATGGTTCCGGAGAGCTTGTCGATCTGTTGCAGACTGCCGTCGATGTTGATCTGGCCTTGTTGCGCCTGAGCTTCGGCATCGCGCATTTCAGCGGCGGCGTGTTCGGCGTTTTTTGCCACGTCCTGCACGCCGTAGGTCACTTCGTTGATCGCGGTCGCCACCAGTTCCATCTGCTGTGATTGCTGCTGGCTGCGTTGCTGGGCCTGGGTGGCATCGTTGCCCAGTTCGCTGGACGACTGGCCCAGCGCACTGGCCGACACCTGCAAGTCACCGATCACCCGGCGCAATTTGGCGGTAAAGGCGTTGAAGTGATGGGCCAGTTGCGTGACTTCGTCCTGGCCGTGGGTGTCGAGGCTGCGGGTCAGGTCGCTTTCGCCGCTGGCGATGTTGGCCATGGCGTTCACGCTTTCCTGTAACGGGCGCACGATGCTGCGGGCAATCAGGATCACCAGCAGGGCCATGATCAGCGCAATCACCAGACCGATCACCGTGGCCTTGATCACCTGGCCCTGGAATTCGCTCTGCACATCATCGATGTAGATGCCCGAACCGAGCACCCAGCCCCACGGTTCGAACAGTTTGACGTAGGAAGTTTTCGCCACCGGCTCGCTGGCGCCAGGCTTGGGCCAACGGTAATTGACCATGCCCGCACCTTTGCTTTTGGCGATCGCGACCATCTCGTTGAACACCGCAAAACCGTCCGGGTCACGGATGGCCGAGAGGTTCTGGCCTTCCAATTTGGGGTTGGTCGGGTGCATGACCATCACGGGCGTGAGGTCGTTGATCCAGAAGTAATCGTTCTGGTCGTAGCGCAAGCCTCGAATGGCAGTCAACGCCTGTTTCTGCGCGGCGTCGCGGGTGAGGGTGCCAGCGGTTTCCAGGTCGTGGTAGTAGGTCAGCAGGCCGCTGGCCGTCTGCACCACATGCTGGGTTTTCTGCGCCTTGGCGTGGTACAGGTCATCGTGGATCTGCTTGAGCATCAACACGCCCAAGGTCAGCAGCATCACCACTGCCACAATCAAAATGAGCCACAAGCGTCGGCTGATCGACACACTGCGCAAGCTGTTCATAACGCTGTCACTCCGATTTCTTTTTCTTGTAATAAATCAACGCCAGCATCCAATCACGTTTTCGGTGATCGGGCATACGCGACCCAAGTCGTATAACGCCGCAGCACTATTGAGGCCTGTCTGTTAGGATTTCGGCCCCGCGCGTGAAAACCTGAATCAAAGTTGATATTTCACGGAATTTTGACCGTTTCGTGTGGATCCTGTGCGCGCGGAATCGGTACAGCAACAACCAGCTACGCTGAACGCAGTGAACGTTAGAAAAATACTATCGGGGCATGCCGATGTGCATCGCTCTTTGGGGGACTGATGGATCTTTGGACCGCCTTGCAGGCACTGATTCTAGGAGTTGTAGAGGGGCTGACGGAGTTTTTGCCCATTTCCAGTACCGGACACCAGATCATTGTTGCCGACTTGCTCGACTTCGGCGGCGAACGGGCCATGGCGTTCAACATCATTATTCAGCTCGGCGCGATCCTCGCGGTGGTCTGGGAGTTTCGTCGCAAGATCCTCGACGTGGTGATCGGCCTGCCGACCCAGCCGAGTGCGCAGCGCTTTACTGCCAATCTGCTGATCGCGTTTCTGCCGGCAGTGGTGTTGGGGGTGATTTTTGCCGACCTGATCCACCAATACCTGTTCAATCCCATCACCGTTGCAACGGCGCTGGTGGTGGGTGGCGTGATCATGTTGTGGGCCGAACGCCGACAGCACGAAGTACACGCCGAAACAGTGGATGAGATCACCTGGAAAGACGCGCTGAAAGTCGGTTTCGCGCAGTGCCTGGCGATGATTCCCGGCACCTCGCGCTCCGGCTCGACGATCATCGGTGGTCTGCTGTTCGGCCTGTCGCGCAAGACTGCGACCGAGTTCTCGTTCTTCCTGGCCATGCCGACCATGGTCGGGGCGGCGGTGTACTCGGGTTACAAGTATCGCCATCTGTTCGTACCCGCAGACTTCCCGGTGTTCGCCATCGGTTTCGTCACGGCGTTCATTTTCGCCATGATCGCCGTGCGCGGTCTGCTCAAGTTCATCGCCAGCCACAGCTACGCGGCATTCGCCTGGTACCGGATTGTCTTCGGTCTGGTGATTCTGGCGACCTGGCAGTTCGGCTGGGTGGACTGGGCGGCGGCCAAGCCATGAGTGATTCGCGCGCACGCCGCCCGGACGGACGCCCATCCGGTGGCGGCATTCAGCATCTGAGATTGAAACTGGCGGTGCTGCTGGTCGTCTGCGCATTGCCACTGTTCGGCTCACTGTCGATGTGGCTGCGCGGGATTTCGCTGGTACCGCTGACCGCCTATGGCGTGGTCAGCGTGCTGACGTTCTTCATGTACTGGGCGGACAAGCGCAAGGCCCGCGCCGACGCCTGGCGCACCCCGGAGAACATCCTGCACGCGCTGGAACTGGCCGGCGGCTGGCCCGGCGCGCTGATCGCCCAGCAAGTGTTCCGGCACAAGACGCGCAAGGTGTCGTTTCAGATTCTGTTCTGGGCGATTGTGGCGCTGCATCAGGTGTTCTGGATCGACCAGCTGTTTCTCGGATCGAACCTGCTTTCATTGTTCTAAATCACCACAAATTCCCCTGTAGGAGCTGCCGCAGGCTGCGATCTTTTGATCTTGTTTTTTATAAGATCAAAGTCAAAAGATCGCAGCCTGCGGCAGCTCCTACAGGGGGCGGGTTTACAGCAGTAATCCAACCTGGGTCTTCTTCGGCAACTTGCTCACCACCAACTGATGCGAGCGCGTCAGCAACCCGCGCAACTCCTCGGCAGCCAGCGGGTAGGGCGGATGCATGATGATCCACTGCGCCCGTGCCAGATAAGGCGCCGGGTGAATGCCCGGGCGGTCGCAATGGCCGAGAAACAGATCCTTGTCGACCTTGAACGCCAATGAGTCCCCGCGCAGGCCCTGCAGGGCAAACATCTTGTTGCCGGCAATCGAGAACACCCGCACGCCGCCCCATTTGTAATCCTCGCGCGCGCCGGGCAGGGCGAGGCAGAACGCGGCGACATCCGCTTCGTTCATCTTTCCTTTTGTCATAACAGTCGCTCTCCACACGCATTGAACGATTCGACCAGATGATCGATCCACGCCCGCACCGCCGGCATCACCCCGCGCCGATGCGGATACACCGCTTGCAACCAGCCCCCCGGCAACGACCACTCGGGCAGCAGTTGCACCAGCGCGCCACTCTCAAGGTCGGCCTCGCAATTCATCATCGGCAGCAGGGTAAAGCCCTGGCCTGCCAGCACACAGGCTTTGCGCACGATGAAGTCATCGATACCCAGCCGCGCTTCCATGTTCAGCTCGACGCTGTTGCCCTGTTGATCGAGCAGACGCACGTGCACCATGCGGTCGGCTTCCAGCGCGCCGAGCACCGGCAGCGACTTAAGGTCCAGCGGGTGGGTGATCGTTTTGCCCTGAATAAATGCAGGGCTGGCCACCACGACCATTTGCGCCTGGCGCAGACGGCGGGTTACCAGCAACGGGTCCTCATCACCCAGTTCACGCACGCGTAACGCCACGTCAAAACCTTCGGCGACCAGATCCACCCGGCGATTGAGCAGCACCACCTCCAGTTGCACCTGGGGGAATTTGCCGAGGAAGTCGCTAATCACCCACGGCAGCATTTCCCGCGCCAGACCGGTCGGACAGGACACACGCAAGCGCCCGCGAGGTTCGCTGGACATGCTGGCGACGGCTTCGTCGGCCATTTCCGCCTCGAGCAACATTGCCTGGCAGTGGCGCAAGTAACGCTCGCCGACAGCGGTCAGGTTCAATTGGCGGGTGGTGCGTTGCAACAGGCGCGCACCGAGGCGTTCTTCGAGTTCGGCAATGCGCCGTGACAGCCGTGACTTGGGAATGCCCAGCAAACGTCCGGCCGCCGCGAAGCCACCGGCCTCGACCACCTTGGCGAAATAGTAGAGATCGTTGAGATCCTGCATGAAAAATCCACCGTTCTATCAGTGGGACGAACTATCGCATTGCCGGCGGCTAATCAGCTATTGGTTTCTTCCGTAGGATTGTTTCCATTCCGTCGCCACCGGCGATTCTTTCCAGGAGATTCCACATGAAACTGCTGCACATCGATTCGAGCATTCTGGGCGACAACTCGGCTTCCCGTCAGTTGAGCAGTCAAGTCGTCAATGCCTGGCAAGCCGCCGAGCCTGCTGCCGTGGTGACCTACCGCGACCTGGCCGCCGACGCCATCAGCCACTTCTCGTCGACCACCCTGGTGGCGGCCGGCACCAGCGCTGAACTGCGCAATGCCGCACAACAGCACGAAGCTGAACTGAGCGCTTCGACCCTGGCTGAATTCATCGCCGCCGACGCCATCGTGATCGCCGCTCCGATGTACAATTTCACCGTGCCAACCCAGCTCAAGGCCTGGATCGACCGCGTCGCCGTTGCCGGCCAGACTTTCCGTTACACCGAAGCCGGCCCCGAAGGCCTGTGCGGTGGCAAGAAAGTGGTCATCGTCTCCACCTCCGGCGGCATCCATGCCGGTCAGGCGAGCGGTATCGCTCACGAAGAATATCTGAAGCTGGTACTGGGCTTCCTCGGCATCACCGACATCGAAATCGTCCGTGCCGAAGGCCTGTCATACGGTGATGAAGTGCGCAACAACGCGATGAGCGCTGCTCAGGCGAAGATCAGCGAGCAACTGTTCGCCGCTGCGTAAGCATTGCGTAAAGCCCAGCTACGGTTCAGGTAGCCTCTCGAAAAACTCTGTATTCTGGTTCTGCAAGGGCCAGGTGCGGAGTTTTTTGTTTCTGACTGTTGCATAATCTGGCCCAGGTTATGCAGTCAAACGATCAACGTCTGAGTGCAACGCCGCGCCGGATCACCGAACCTCGGGGGTTCGGGCGTCGGAACACGAAGGATCTTTCGATTGAGTAACACAGGGTGGGCCATCCCATGATGCGTCTTTGTGCAACGTTACTGATTTGCCTGCTTGGCAGCCTCGGTTCAGTGCATGCCGCGCCCGGGCGACACCCTGTCTGGAGTGTCGGTTACCACGAGATGACCTTCCTCGATCCGCTGGATCTGCAACCGATGCGCGCCATCGCCTTCTATCCCTCCAGCGACCGCGAACACACCAGTTTGCTTGAGGGCTACAGCGTCGAGGCCGGCGCCGACACCAAAGTCGCCATCGGCCGCTTTCCAATGCTGATGCTGTCCCACGGCAACACCGGCACGCCCATCGCCCTGCATGACCTCGCCACCTCGCTGGCACGCAAGGGCTTTGTGGTGGTGGCGGTGATTCATCCCGGCGACAACTCCAAGGATCACAGCCGGCTCGGCACCCTGAGCAATCTGTATGGGCGGCCGATCCAGATTTCCGAAGCGATCACCGCCACCCTCGGCGACCCGATGCTCTCGCCGTTCGTCAACGCCGATCAGGTCGGGGTGATTGGTTATTCGGCGGGTGGCGAAACCGCATTGATTCTCTCGGGCGCGCAGCCGGATCTGGATCGTCTGCGCCGTTACTGCCAGGAACGCCCGGATGACCGCGATGCCTGCAATACCCAGGGCGAACTGATCGTCGATCGCGATGACTTGCAGCCAGTGGCTGATCCGCGCGTGCACGCGCTGCTGCTGATGGCGCCACTGAGCCTGAAGTTCGGTCGTCACACCTTGGCAGACGTGCATGTGCCGGTGCTGCTGTACAGCGGCGACGGCGACAAACTGGTGGCCTTCGACAAGAACGCCGCCGCCCTGGCGCGCAAACTGCCGACCGCCCCGGACTTCAAATTGCTCGCCGGGGCAGGGCACTTCGTGTTCATGGCGCCGTGCAACGAAGAGCAGATCCGCGCCATGCCGGCGCTGTGCACCGACGCCGACGGCGTGGACCGCGAAGACATCCACCGCAACATGATCTCCGAAGCCGGCCAGTTTTTCTCGCGTACGCTGGGCCGGCCGAGCCGGGCGGGGATGCAAACCGCAGATCAATAAAAGATCAAAAGATCGCAGCCTTCGGCAGCTCCTACACAAAGCAATGTAGGAGCTGCCGAAGGCTGCGATCTTTTGATTTGGTTTTTCAGCTCAACGCCCTGCGCTTGAGCAGCAAGGTCAACCCCAGCCCGATCACCGACAACAGCGCCGCACTGAAGAAAATCCACGAATACCCCAGGTTCAGCGCCACCGCGCCCATCAACGGCCCGGCAATCGCCAGGGCCAGATCGAAGAACACTGCGTACGCTCCCAACCCTGAACCCCGGCTGGAATTGGGCACCTGTTTGATCGCCTCGACCCCCAGCGCCGGATACACCAGCGACAAGCCAAAACCCGCCAGCCCGGCACCGATCAGCGCGACTGCGGTGGACGGCGCCAGCCACAGCAGAATCAGCCCGACGGTTTCAATGGTCATGCAGGCAATCGCCGAATTGAAACCGCCAAAGCGGCTGATGGTTGAAATGAACAGCAGTCGTGACAGGATGAAACACGCGCCAAAAACCGTCAGGCAGTACGCGGCGCCGCTCCAGCCCCGATTGAGGTAATAGAGGGTGATGAAGGTGGTCAGCGTGCCGTAACCGATGGACGCCAGGCTCAAGCTGGCGCCAAACGGTGCAATGCGCCCGAACACCGCCCAGAACGGCAGGCGTTCGCCGCGTACCACTGGCACCGAGGGTTTATTGCGGATCAACACCAAGGCGCCTGCCGCCAATACCGACAGGGCGATGCCCAGGCTGGCAAAACCGTAGTCGGCGACCATCACCACGCCCAGTGGCGCGCCAATCGCAATCGCGCCGTAGGAGGCGATGCCGTTCCAGCCGATCGACCTAGCCGTGTGCTCGACGCCGAGCTGGCCCATGCACCAACTGATGGTGCCGACCCCGATCAGGCCTTGTGCGACGCCGAGCAACAGCCGGCCAACGATCAGAATCAACAGACTTGCCAGCGCAAAATCCTGCAGCAACGTCGACATCAGCGTCAGCAGTCCGCTGAGCACAATCCCCGACAACCCGTAAACAATCGCCCGTTTGGTGCCCATGGTGTCCGACATCCGCCCGGCCATGGGCCGACTGAGCAGGGTGGCCAGGTACTGTGAACCGATGACCAGGCCCGCGATGATCGCGCTGAACCCCAGTTGTTCGTGAACATAGCCGGGCAACACCGCAATCGGCAGACCGATGCACAGGAAGGCGACAAAGGTGTAGAACACGATGGAAACGATCTGCAGGGTGATCGCCATGGAGCTTTGCGGGGGCAGTTGCTGCACAGACATGAGGACTCGTTCGCGGGCGGCGGCAGGAGAGTCGGCATCATGGCCGGGTGCTGAAATAAAAGGAAGCAGACTAACTATTTTTCCTGCCCGGGAGTGATGTGTTGCTGATGGCCTCATCGCGAGCAGGCTCACTCCTACAGGAGGGGACGCATTCAAATGTCGGAGTGAGCCTGCTCGCGATGGTGTCGGTACCCATATAAATACTGGTTTTGGAATGCAAAAAGCCCCGTCACAAGGACAGGGCTTTTTATCTTGCAGCTAGCAACTGAACACTCGAAGCTGCTCTTAGAACACCACACCCTGACTACGCAGGTAGTCATCGTAAGTGCCGCTGAAGTCAGTCACGCCATTGGCGCTCAGCTCGATGATGCGCGTGGCCAGGGACGATACGAACTCACGGTCGTGGCTGACGAAAATCAGCGTGCCCGGGTAGTTTTCCAGCGCCAGGTTCAGCGCCTCGATCGATTCCATGTCCAGGTGGTTGGTCGGTTCGTCCATGATCAGCACGTTCGGCTTTTGCAGGATCAGCTTGCCGAACAGCATGCGACCTTGCTCACCACCGGAAATCACCTTGACCGACTTGAGGATCTCATCGTTGGAGAACAGCATGCGGCCCAAAGTACCGCGAATCATCTGCTCGCCCTGAGTCCACTGACCCATCCAGTCGAACAGCGTGACATCGTCTTCGAAGTCGTGGGCGTGGTCCTGAGCGTAGTAGCCCAGTTCCGCGGCGTCGGTCCACTTGACGCTACCGGCATCCGGGGTCAGTTCGTTGACCAGGGTGCGCAGCAGGGTGGTCTTGCCGATACCGTTCGGGCCGATGATCGCTACGCGCTCGCCGGCTTCAACCTGGAAGCTGAAGTCTTTGAACAGCGGCTTGCCGTCGAAACCTTTCGCCATCTTTTCGACCATGACCGCCTGGCGGTGCAGCTTTTTGTTCTGCTCGAAACGGATGAACGGGCTCACGCGGCTGGAAGGCTTGACCTCGGCCAGTTGGATCTTGTCGATCGCCTTGGCGCGGGAAGTGGCCTGCTTGGCTTTCGAGGCGTTGGCCGAGAAGCGGCTGACGAACGATTGCAGCTCGGAAATCTGGGCTTTCTTCTTGGCGTTGTCCGACAGCAGTTGCTCGCGGGACTGGGTCGCCACGGTCATGTACTCGTCGTAGTTGCCCGGGAACAGGCGCAGCTCGCCGTAATCCAGGTCAGCCATGTGCGTGCACACGCTGTTCAGGAAGTGACGGTCGTGAGAGATGATGATCATCAGGCTGTTACGCTGGGTCAGAACGTTTTCCAGCCAGCGAATGGTGTTGATGTCCAGGTGGTTGGTCGGTTCGTCGAGCAACAGCACTTCCGGATCGGAGAACAGGGCCTGAGCCAGCAATACGCGCAGCTTCCAGCCTGGGGAAACTTCACTCATCGGGCCGAAATGCTGTTCCAGCGGAATGCCCAAACCCAACAACAGCTCGCCTGCACGGGATTCGGCGGTGTAGCCGTCCATTTCGGCGAATTCGGTTTCCAGCTCGGCCACGGCCATGCCGTCTTCTTCCGACATTTCCGCCAGCGAGTAGATACGGTCGCGTTCTGCCTTGACCTTCCACAGCTCTTCGTGACCCATGATCACGGTGTCGATCACGGTGAATTCTTCGTAGGCGAACTGGTCCTGGCGCAATTTACCCAGACGCACGTTCGGCTCGAGCATGACCTGGCCGCCGGACGGATCAAGATCGCCGCCGAGGATTTTCATGAAGGTCGACTTGCCGCAACCGTTGGCGCCGATCAGGCCATAGCGGTTGCCCGCGCCAAATTTGACCGAAACGTTTTCGAAGAGCGGCTTGGCGCCGAACTGCATCGTGATATTAGCTGTGGAGATCAATTGCTTTACCTATCAATGGGTTGCGAGCCGCACATGTGGCGCTAGGGCCATTCCTGGGGCATTTTGGAGCGTTTTCTTCCCGATCCGGTCACCGTCGGCGTTGAGCCAGCAGGCATGGGGCGAGAGCAGCATCTGGACGCGGTGTCCAGGCTGTTGGGCATTAAAGGCGGGATTCATGCCAGACATTGCGCGCATTGTCGCATAAGTCATGCGGCAGTTGTATGGCGGGCGATAACGAACCTGCAGCGCCACCGCAATCTCGTCTACATTTGAACAAGTATTTCTTTCTGAGGGGCCGTCATGCTTAAAACACGTTTGGTTGTTGCGTCTGTTACTTGCCTGGCTTTGGCTGTGAGTTCGGTGGCGGCACTGGCTGACCCGGGAAATGGCAATGGCAATGGCAAAGGAAATGGAAAGGGCGGGCCACAGCACAGTCAGAGCCACGGCAACCAGGGTGGCAAGAACAAAGGGTCTGGCTCGGGTAATTGGGATCACGCACCGGTTATTGATCGCGGTGGCGTCTTAGGCGTACTCAATGGCTACAGAGACTACTGGAGCCCAGGCCCCGCGCTGCCGCCCGGCATTCAGAAAAATCTGGCACGAGGAAAGCCTCTTCCGCCGGGTATCGCCAAAAAACTGGATGGTCGACTGGCTGGGCAATTGCCTCACTACGACGGGTATGAGTGGCAGCAGGCGGGTACAGACTTGATATTGGTGGCTATCGCGAGCGGGCTCATCTACGAAGTTCTGAATGGCGCTTTCGATTAGTCTGGCATCCCGCTCGATCTGAGCGGTTTTCACCCTTTTACGGTAGGTAAAAGCAACGTATTCCCACTCACGTGGTTTGTGAGGGATTGGTGCTTCCGCTGATCGCTTGTTGTTGAACTGGATGTCACCGGGCGCGTCTTAGATGGCAGTAAAACCAAACCTTGTGGATGCCATCATGCGTTTAAAAAAGAACAACCTCGTTGCCGTCATGTCGTGCGTAATGATGTTTGCCGCTGCACCGTTACTGCCTGCTGAACTGTCGATCATGGCTTCCGCCTACGCCAAGGATGGTGGTGGTGGTGGTGGTGGTGGTGGTGGTGGTGGTGGTGGTGGTGGTGGTGGTGGTGGTGGTGGCGGCGGTCACGGCGGTGGCGCGGGTGCTGGCGGCGGTGGCAGTCACGGCGGCGGTGTGGGCAGCGCCGGACACAGTGGCGATAGTGCCGGGCATTCAGCCAGCGCCTCCAACAATGGCCGCGCCGAAGGCCTGGACGCGGATCATGCCGGCAGGGCCGTTCGCGATCGTGGCGTGAATGGTCAGCACACTGGGCGCGATCACAATACTGATCGTGGGCACGGCTTGGCCACTTCGGGCGTAGCGAACTCTAAAGCGACCCAGGGTCTGTCAAAGGCCAGAGCTATTTCGGCCACGACGCCAGGCGATCACAATACCAAGGGCTTGAGTAAGGCCAGCGTCTCAACCACCAAGTAATTGCAACGCGCCAGCCGCCAGTTCCAATGTTCAGGTGAGCATTGGAACTGGCGGCTGGCACTTGACCACTGTCACACGCACGTCTTTGCTTCGGCGCACCATCCAGTTGTGCGCGGACTCCAATTCGCTCGGTACGCAAGTGTCGTGCGCATGCACGCTCAGCCGTAAACACGGCAGCGCTTCCCTGATTTCTCTGTTTCTTCGTTTCCTTCAGCGCCCCTGTTGCAGCCATGAGCCTGCACCTGCGCACTGCCGCGCCTGCCGTTTGGCAGATTCCGCGGACAGTTTTTCACAGATGAGGTTCACCCTTCGTTACAAAGTATGGCTAAAATGCCATCCGATTACCCAATAGCCGCTAACGGCATGGGCTCAAGGAAGTGCCACCGGGATAGTATTTGTATTCATGCCACTGCATCAGACCCTGGGCCAACGGCCGGCAGGCGCGCAGTTTGTTCACTTTTGACGTGTGACGATTTCCGTGAAACTCATCATTGCCGCTATTTATGTCATTTCCATTGCATACGTTCACCTGCGTGGCCGTGTGCGTCACAAACTGGGCCGTCAACTGAGCGATCACTCGACGTTTCTCGCTCCGATCAACTGCTTCCTGTATCTGTTCTCGAAGAAGCCGAACAAGCCGTATCTCGATCCTTCCGAATTTCCGGACCTGAGTCCATTGCAGGCGCACTGGGAAGAAATCCGCCAGGAAGGGCAGAACCTGCTGCGCGCCGGTGAGATCAAGCGCTCGAATCAATACGATGACGTCGGTTTCAACTCGTTCTTCAAAAGTGGCTGGAAGCGTTTCTACCTCAAGTGGTACGGCGAGAGTCATCCGTCGGCGATGAAGCTGTGCCCGCGCACCACCGAACTGGTACAGAGCATCGGCTCGATCAAGGCTGCGATGTTCGCCGAGCTGCCACCGGGTTCGAAACTGGTCCGTCACCGTGATCCCTATGCCGGCTCCTATCGCTACCACCTGGGCCTGGACACGCCGAACGATGCGGGTTGCTACATCAACGTCGACGGTGAAAGCTATCACTGGCGCGACGGTGAGGCCGTCATGTTCGATGAGACCTACATCCACTACGCCGAAAACACCACTGACAAAAACCGCATCATTCTGTTCTGCGACATCGAGCGCCCGATGAAATACCGTTGGGCGGCGGCGTTCAACGCCTGGTTCAGCCGCACTGTGATGTCGGCGGCCGGTGCACCGAACGATGCGGGCGACCGCACCGGCGGGATCAACCGCCTGTTTACCAAAATCTACAAAGTCCGTCTGCGTGGCAAAGAGCTGAAAAAACGCAACCGCACGCGTTACTACATGGAAAAATGGGCGATCTTCGGCGGTCTGCTGGCGATCTTCATTTTGATCTGACGTCATTGCCTGCAGGCTGGCTCACACAAGGTTCTGTGTTCAACAGACAGGATTGTGAGTGTCAGCCTGCTGGTAATCAGTCTCTCAGAGCCAACCTGTCAGCTCCCTGACGAAAACCCGATCTGATTATTCCCCGGAAGCCTTTTTGGTCTTTCTCGCCGGCGTCGCCTTGCTGGCAGGTTTGGCTTTCGCCTTGGGCCTGGCCGTCGTCTTGCCACCCAGACTGCGCTTGAGCAGCTCGGTCAGATCGATGACATCCGCGGTTTTGCGTTCCTCCTCGCCACCCACGGTCTCGACATCCTCGATCTTGCCTTCATGGGCCTTTTTCTCGACCAGGGCCATGATCTTGTCCTCAAATTCATCCTTGTAATCTTCGGGACTCCAGTCGCCGCTCATGTCCTGCACCAGGCGCTTGGCCATATCCAGTTCGCCCTTGGCCAGTTCGGGCTTGGTCACCTCGCTGCCCAGCTCCAGCTCATCCAGCCCCCGCACCTCCTGCGGCCAGCGCAGTTTGACCAGCACCAGGGCCGATTCCAGCGGCATCAGCGCCGCCAGATATTGCCGGGTGTGCAGAACGACGCGGGCGAGGGCGACCTTGTTGGTTTTGCTCAGGGTTTCACGCAGCAGTGCGTAGACCTTGCCACCGCGTTTGTCCGGGGCGAGGTAGTAGGGCGTGTCGATGTTCTGCAACGGGATCTGCTCGGCATCGACGAACGAAAAGATGTCGATGGTCTGAGTCGACACCGGGTGCGCCGAACGGATTTCCTCTTCGCTGAGTACCACGTAGCGCCCCTTTTCATAAGCCACGCCTTTGACGATGTGCTCCTTGGTGACTTCCTTGCCGGTCACCTTGTTCACCCGTTTATAGCCCACCGGGTCCATGCTGCGGCTGTCCAGCCAGTCAAAGTCCACACCGTGCGAGGACGTTGCCGACACCAGCGCGACGGGGATGTGTACCAGTCCGAAGCTGATCGCGCCTTTCCAGATTGCCCGAGCCATGGTCAGTTCTCCGAGTGATGATCAGGTGACCTGCGGCGCTGGGCGAAAGTTTCCGCTGATTGCGCGGGCCTCAAGGGATCTGGTCAAGTCGTGTTACATGTTGTTTAACGCCCGCGGGTTAACAAATCCGAACCAGCGGCGTAGCGTGGACTCGAAGGCTCTATCCCCTGTGCATCGAGAGGCCGCCCCATGAACCGAATTCCGCTAGGCATCATCGTTCTGCTCCTTGGGACCGGTCTGGCGCATGCCGATGTCCTGGCACCGTCCATGTCGGGGTTGCTGGCTCAAAGTCCCACTGGCAACCAGAACAATCCCTACAACAGCCCGATCCGCCGGGCCAATCCCAACAGCATGCAGGGTACGCAACCCAGTGCGCCGGCGATTCGCGGGCCCAACACCGTGCCTGTGCCCAGTTCACCCACAGTCGGCAACGGCGGCATCGGCAATGGTCAGCAGCAGCGTTCGGTGCCGAGTACACCGACGAAATTCATTCCCAACCCACCTCCGCGAGAGGGAGACAGCAACCGTTGAGCGTCGGGCCTGAGTGCCTGTCAGCCTTTCAAACGAACAAAAGGAATCGTGCATGTTGCGTAAAACCCTACTAGCCACGCTGTGCGTCGGGGCGCTCATCAGCGCTCCAGCGTTCGCCGCCGCCCCCAAAGAGCTGCAAAGCGAGCAGGGCACCCTTGAAGTCACGACGATTACCCAAGGCCTCAAGCACCCGTGGGCGCTGGCATTTCTGCCGGACCGCCAAGGCATGCTGGTGACCGAGCGTCCGGGCAACCTGCGGGTGATAGGCGCCGACGGCAAGCGCTCGGAACCCATCAGTGGCGTGCCGAAAGTCTGGGCCAAGGGCCAGGGTGGTTTGCTCGACGTGGTGCTGTCACCGGACTTCAAACAGGATCGTCTGGTCTACCTGTCGTTCGCCGAGGGCGGTGGTGCCGGAGACAAGGCCGGAACGGCGGTGGGGCGTGGGCGGCTATCGGATGACCTGCGGACCTTGAAAGACTTCAAGGTGATCTTCCGCCAGGAGCCGAAACTTTCGACCGGCAATCACTTCGGCTCCCGGCTGGTGTTCGACCGCGATGGCTATCTGTTCATCACCCTCGGCGAAAACAACGACCGGCCGACCGCGCAGGACCTCGACAAACTGCAAGGCAAGGTCGTGCGGATCTTCCCCGATGGCAAGGTGCCGGATGACAACCCGTTCGTGGGCCAGTCCGGCGTGCGTCCGGAAATCTGGTCCTACGGCCATCGTAACCCGCAAGGCGCGGCGCTCAATCCGTGGAACGGCACACTCTGGGAAAACGAACACGGCCCACGCGGCGGCGATGAGGTGAACATCATCGAGCGCGGCAAGAACTACGGCTGGCCGCTGGCGACCCACGGCATCAACTATTCCCTGCAGCCGATCCCGGAAGCCAAGGGCAAGAGCGTCGAGGGCGCCGTTGATCCGCACCATGTGTGGGAGAAATCGCCCGGCATTACCGGAATGGCGTTCTACGACGCTGAACGCTTCAAACCGTGGCAGCAGAACCTGTTCATCGGTGCGCTGGTCAGTCAGGAGCTGATCCGGTTGCAGTTTGACGGGGACAAGGTGGTGCACGAAGAGCGTTTGCTGGGGGAGCTGAAACGGCGGATTCGTGATGTGCGGCAGGGGCCGGATGGTTATCTGTATGTGCTGACGGATGAGGAGGATGGTTCGTTGTACAAGGTAGGCCTGAAATAACTTGCGTCCTGGCAGGCGGATAATTCTGTGGTGAGGGGGCTTGCCCCCGTTCGCCTGCGAAGCAGGCGTGGTAGAAACAGGGGACGCTCTGTTGCCCAGCGGGGGCTTGCCCCCTCGCCACAGGTATCTGGGCACCAAGACTTATCGCGGTGACAAAACCACCGCCGCCCTTAATTTCCCTCGGCCAAACCGACTCATCTTCTCAAACTCCCCATGGCTGACCGGCACATGCTGGCAGTCCATGGGCTGGCGATGCTGGCTGTGATCGACGTCGGGATCGTGCAGGTACACAAAATCCTCGTCGCAATCGGTGACCATCACCCAGTGCGGTGACTTGGAGCGGGTCAGGCGATAGCTGCTGATCAGCACCAGAGGCTGGCCGCCTGCCTGCAACAGCCGCGGCAGATCCAGATGGGTGCCGATCATTCGTTCGATGTCGGTCTCCTGCAGTTGGGCGGTGAATTCATCGTGCACCAGGCGCATGACATCTTTTTTATGCTCATCGCGCACGCCATCTAGAAACAACGGTCCGGCCATGCTCAGTTGCAGACGCACGCGAAAGCCCCGGCGCCATGCGGCCAGTGCCAAGCCCTGGGGGCTGCAGCCTCCATGACCGGAGGTCATGAACACCGTGGTCGCTTCTCGCCAGAGCTGCAATTCCTCACGCCGTTCGAGCAAACGCCCGGGCTGCAACGCGCCCATGGCCATCAACAGGCACGCCGGGCCGCAAGTGAAATCGGTGGTTTGCGGGTAGTAGGGCACCTTGATGCTGCGTGAATCACGGTGCTGAACGATGCGCTTTTCCAGGCGCAGCGCGTCGGCGTGGTCTTCGTAGTAATCGTGAATCAACGCAAAGCGCCGATAGCCGTTGCGCTCGTACAGGGCAATCGCGGTGGGATTGTCGGTGCGCACTTCCAGGCGCAGGTAGGCACAATCGTGCTCAACCGCGCAGGCCTCGATGCGTTGCAGCAATTGTTTACCCAAACCCAAGCCGCGCGCTTCACCCGCAATGGCGATGGAATACAGCCGCGCCAACGAGGTGCCGCGATGAAACAGCACCAGTGCGTAGCCGAGCAATTGCCCCTCCTGTTCGGCCACCAGCAACTGCGCATGGGCGCGGGTGATCATCCATTGAAAGCTGCGGCTGGTCAGCCGGTCGGTGGTGAAACATTGCATTTCCAGGGCCAGCAGCGCCGGCAGATCTTCAACTACCGCCAAACGAAAAACAGCATTCATATGACCACCGTAAAAGTTGCGTAACGAAACGGGACTTTCGAAAAACTTCGTGCTTAATAGAAATGGTCTTGTTCTCCAACGGATCAATCTCTATGTCAGCGGTACAGGGTCATTGGCGCGAAGTATCCGAGCAAAGTTTGCCGGCGGCAACTTATTTAAATCCAGCCATTAGAACTTCCAGTCAAGTGTTGATCATCGTCGAACGCAAGGAAGACTGGGCCTCGTATTTTCCCAGCGAGGACATCGTCACTGCTCAGGAGTACCTTGAGCAAACCCGCGACAGCGAGCCGGGCAAGCGTGTGCAGGTGATCAACCTGTGCCGCAGCTACAAGTACCTGGGGCACGGCTACTACTGCTCGCTGCTGGCCGAAGCCCGTGGGCACAAGGTAATTCCATCGGTGCGCACCATCAGCGAACTGACAAAAAAATCACTGTACGGGCTGGCCCTCGATGACCTGGATAAAACCCTGGAAAAGGCCCTCAGTCATCATCTCTACAGCGATACCGAAGGGTTCACCCTGACACTTTACTTCGGCAAGACGCATATCGAACCGCTGCAGGACTTGGCTCGACAGTTGTTTGAAGTGTTTCCGTGTCCGATTCTGTTAGTTGAGTTCCGTCGAACTAACGGTTGGCACATCGAAGGCATAAAGTCCGGCGCGCTGCACAAGTTGCGTGACGATCAGGAAGATCAGTTCGCCAATGCACTGGACGGTTTCAGCCGTAAAGTCTGGCGGATGCCGCGCTCGCCGCAAGTGGCGCGTTATGACCTGGCGATCCTGCACGATCCGCAGGAGGCCTTGCCGCCTTCAAACGCCAAGGCACTCGAAAACTTCGTTCGGGTCGGCAAGCGCATGGGCATCGATGTCGAGCTGATCGAGCGCAAGGACTATGCGCGGCTCGCCGAGTACGACGGCTTGTTGATCCGCGAGACCACCAGCGTCGACAACCACACCTATCGCTTCGCCAAGAAGGCTGAAAGCGAAGGACTGGTGGTGATGGACGACCCGACGTCGATCCTGCGCTGCACCAACAAGGTTTATCTGACCGACCTGCTCAACAGCCATCAACTGGGCATGCCGGCCACTGAAATTCTCTACAAGGAACGACCGGAAGACTTCGAACGGGTCGGCGAGCGCCTGGGGTTTCCGCTGGTGCTGAAGATCCCCGACGGCTGCTTTTCCCGTGGGGTGATCAAGGTCGAAAGCCAGCAGGCGCTGCTTGAAGCCACCGCCGAACTGTTCGAACACTCGGTGTTGCTGCTGGCTCAAGAGTTTTTCTACACCGAGTACGACTGGCGCATCGGCGTGCTCAACCGCAAACCGATCTTTGCCTGCCAGTACTTCATGTCCAAGGGCCACTGGCAAATCTACAACCACAAAGCCAAGGGCCAGGACATCAACGGCGAGTGCCGCACCCTTGCGGTCCACGAGGCGCCGCGTGCGGTGGTGGAACTGGCGGTGAAGACCGCCAACCTGATTGGCGACGGCCTCTACGGCGTGGACTTGAAACAGGCCGGCGACAAAGTGGTGGTGATCGAGGTCAACGACAACCCGAACCTTGACGCTGGCATCGAAGATGCCTATTTGCAGGACGATCTGTATTCACTGGTGCTGGAAGAGTTCGTGCGACGATTGGAGCTCAAACGTCGCGGCCAGGCCTGGTGACGCGCCGATGATCAGCAGTTTCGCATTGAGTCATGGCGCGTTGCAGCGGGTCGAGCGGCTGGACGCCGAGGTGATGCTGTTCAGTAACCCGGATGCTGCCGAGCGCGACTTGCTCCACAGCCACTACAAGGTTGACGAACACGCGCTGGCCTCGGCGCTGGACCCGGACGAAGTCTCGCGAATCGAGTTTCACCCCGATCACTTGTTCCTGATCTGGAAGCGCCCGGAAAACTATTCCGGCGGTGGCAGCCTGGCGTTCGAAGTGTCGTCCTGCGGTTTGCTGTTTTCGCCCGGTCAACTGCTGGTGATCGCCACCGACGACACGCCGCTGCACGGCATCGGCACGCGCCAGCCGCTCAACGCGCCGCTGGATGTGTTGCTCGATTTGCTGTTCAACAACATCCACCACTATCTCGGCCACCTGAAGGTGATCAAACTGGTGGCCCGTGAGCTTCAACAGAAATTCAACGCCTCGATGCAGAACCAGCATCTGGTACAGATGTTCAATCTCAGCGAAAGCCTGATCTATTACATCAATGCCCTGCACAGCAATGGCGCGGTGCTGACGCGGCTGCGCAATCATGCGGAAAAGCAACATTTTGGCAGCGAGGCGATCGGGCTGATCGACGACCTGATCATCGAAAATAACCAGTGCTACAAACAGGCGGAAATCTACTCCACGGTGTTTTCCGGGCTGATCGATGCGCGCGGCAACCTGATGAATAACAGCATGAACAACCTGCTGCGCAAACTGACGTTGATCAACGTGGTGTTTCTGCCGTTAAACCTGATCGCCAGCATTGGCGGGATGTCGGAGTTCAGCATGATGACGGCGGGCACGCCGTGGTGGATTTCGTACCCGGTGTTTCTGCTGGTGATGTTGTTGGGGGCGGGGGGGATGTTGTTCGGGCTGCGGCGGTTGGCCAAGTGATAACAGTGGTGACTGTACCGGCGCCATCGCGAGCAGGCTCACTCCTACAGAGGAACGCATTTCCAAAATGTAGGCGTGAGCCTGCTCGCGATAGCAGTTTCAGCTACACCCGAAGATCCGGATCAGCTCACCGGGTCTGCTGCCGCCATTTTCTTGCGCTCCCGAACCCCACGCACCACCAGATACAACAACGGCCCAACCGACACAAATACAGCCGTCAGCAACAGATACGGCACCACCGCCCAGATCGACATTCCCCGCGACCGCGCATCCTTGACCATCCACACCCCGGCCAGTGTCGCCAGCAGATACAGATCAATCACTACCTGCGCCGTATCCGGACGTGACATCAGGCTGATACCGAAGTCGATCAGCGACTGTTCGGCCTGGAGCATCACCGAAACGGTGTAGCCGGTAAACGCAATCAGCGCAGTGAGGGGCAGGGCGACAGACATCATGCATTCCTTCCTTGGGGTGATGAGCAGAATCGCCAGCCTATAGCGCCAGCGCCAAATAAGCCATTGACGCGCCCACCGCCGTCGGGCTAATTTCAGGCCCATGACTTCCACCGTATTGCGCTGCCAGCCAAGCATTATTACCGCCATTCCTCATTTGGCGGGCTAGCTCACGACTGCAGCACCCAACCCGCCCTAGAGGCGGGTTTTTACTTTCTGTCTCCGGGGTTTTAACAACGATGGCCCGCTGTAGGAGCTGCCGAAGGCTGCGATCTTTTGATCTTGCTTTTTGATTTGAGCAAAACAAAGTCAAAAGATCGCAGCCTTCGGCAGCTCCTACACAGATCGACCGGAGATGACGATGAAATACAGCCCCGACCAGCAAGCCCTGCTTGAGCAGTACGTGAAAAAGATCCTGGCCGCGCCGGTCTACGACATTGCCGTGCGTACGCCGTTGCAGGCGGCGCCGGCGCTGTCCGAGGCGCTGGGCAACCGGATCCTGCTCAAGCGCGAAGACCTGCAACCGACGTTCTCCTTCAAGATCCGTGGCGCTTACAACAAGCTGGTTCAATTGAGCGATGCGCAAAAAGCACGCGGGGTGATCACCGCCTCGGCGGGCAATCATGCCCAGGGCGTGGCACTGGCGGCGCGGGAACTGGGGATCACCGCGACCATCGTCATGCCCTCGACCACACCCGAGCTCAAGGTGCTTGGGGTGCGAAGTCGGGGCGCCGAGGCGCTGCTGCATGGCGAGAGTTTTCCGTTTGCCCTGGCCCATGCGCTGCAATTGGCTGAGCAAACCGGATGCACCTTTGTCTCGCCTTTCGATGACCCGGACGTGATCGCCGGCCAGGGAACGGTGGCCATGGAAATCCTGCGTCAGCATCAGGGTTCGCTGGATGCGATCTTCGTTCCGGTGGGCGGTGGCGGCCTGATTGCCGGTATCGCCGCTTACGTCAAATACCTGCGGCCGGAGGTGCGGATCATCGGTGTCGAATCGGAGCATTCGGCTTGCCTGAAGGCGGCGCTGCAAGCGGATGCGCGAGTGGTGTTGCCCAGTGTCGGGACGTTCGCCGATGGCGTAGCGGTGGCGCAAATCGGCGCTTACGGTTTTGAAGTGTGCCGGTTTTGTGTGGACGAAGTGGTCACCGTCAGCAACGACGACCTCTGTGCGGCGATCAAGAACATCTACGACGATACCCGCTCGATCACCGAACCTTCCGGCGCACTGGCGGTGGCCGGGATCAAAGAGTACGTGGCTCGCACCGGTGTTCGCGAGCAGACCTTCGTGGCGATCGACTCGGGTGCCAACATCAATTTCGACAGCCTGCGCCATGTCGCCGAGCGCGCCGCAGTGTGCGGCGTCCCGGCGTGACAACGTTCAGGGCAGCAGTGGGCGCAGGAAACTGCGCTCGTAGCTGACGATGAATTTCTTCTGCATCAGTGATTCCACCAGTGCCGTGCTTTCCGGGTCGGTCAGCGCGATGTGCCGGTAGCTTTCGTAATCGGCCAGCGAAGGAAAACTGAACAGGCAATAAGCAATGTTGCTCGCGCCCTCGGAGGGCAGGAAATAGCCGTGATGGGTGCCGCCCAACCGCTCGACGATGCCTAGCCAGGCTTTGGCGTAGGCCTCGAATTCGGTCAGTTGGTACGGATCGATCACGTATCGCACATGGCAGGTAATCACGTTTGGCGCTCCCTGTTCAGGTCATTCCGCGATGGCGGTGCCGACCTTGTCCGACGCCGACCAGATGCGGTAGCGCACTTCGACGTCATTGGGGGCGTAGATCACCAGCGGCAACTTGCTGTTGTAGCGCAACAGGAAGCCGTCACCGACGACCGGGACAAAGGCGCGCTTCTTCTGGGTGCCGGGCGGGCAGGCCATCAGAGTGCTCATCGGGCCCATGACTTTTTCCAGGCGGTAGAACGGGTAGCCCCAGCCTTCAAGGTTTTTCTCCTCCAGAGCGCCACCCAGACGCTGGCGATTACAGTCGACTTCCAGGGTTTTGCCGGCGAGGACTTCAACCTTGTAATTCTCTTCCTGATCCTGTTTGGGCAGGTAGATGACCTGGCGGGCAAAGCCGTTATCCGCCTTGGGATACGGCGCGACGTCTTCGAGCTTGGTCGCGTGGGCGAGGGTGGAGAGGCCGGCAACGAGCAGACCGATTGTCGCGTGAACGCGTAAAGAACCCATGGAAGCCTCCTGGCGGGTGTAGGGTGGATAACGGGCATTCTCACTGTCATCAGCGATGAATGCAAACCGGCGTCGACTTGCAAATTGCAGTGCCCAAGCGGGTCCATCTTGCATTTTGCAACTGGCCAACTACTGGCCACCGCGCCAAGTGCTTGATTTGACGTGGGTCGAAATGACCCGATGAAAGGCACGCTTTATGCGTCTGTTTGGTGCAGCGCACCGCGTTCGGGCGCCTACACTCCAATGGGCATTTCGCAGTACAACCGTTTGCCGCACCAGGGAGTCAGCGGGGACACACCCGTGCAGGGGCAGCAAAAGCGGTCAACGTGAAGAGTTGATTGGCAGTTTCATCAATAAGGAGAGGTTCACCATGTTTCTGTCTGCCTTGGAACTACGCAATATCATTGAAAGCAGTTTTCTGCCTAAACGCTGCCAGTGCACGCTGTCGCCAGATCTGTCGATGACCGTCAAGGTATTCGGCGACCACCAGACTGA
Organism: Pseudomonas serboccidentalis; assembly: GCF_028830055.1. Classification (NCBI taxonomy): domain Bacteria; kingdom Pseudomonadati; phylum Pseudomonadota; class Gammaproteobacteria; order Pseudomonadales; family Pseudomonadaceae; genus Pseudomonas; species Pseudomonas serboccidentalis. Next base: position 5,384,958 of record NZ_CP101655.1, on the reverse strand, counting down.
TCAGGTTGATCTGCACGTCAGCGGTATCGATGCCAGCCATCTCAATGGCTGTCGCGAAATCAATGAACTGATTGCCGGCCTGCGCTCGGATCTGGCGCAACAAACCACGCCACAGCATTACAGTCCTCGCTCCAGAGCACTTTAACTCACCGTTTCACCCAGTTCGACCGTCACGCGCCGGGCCTGCACAAAGCCAAGGCCCAGCGCGAACTCCACCAGCACCGCGAGCAGAATCCCGGGGCCGGCATGGCCGTTGAGCCATTCGCCGAAACCCAGCACCGCCAAACCAAAACAACCGACGATAAACCCGATGCTCAGGGCATTGCGACCCAGCGACGGCGGCGCATTGCGCACCAGACAGAACATCACCCCTAACGCCGCAAACAGCACCGCACTGCGCCGCGCAACAAACCCGGCAGCGCTCGAATACTCAATGCTCCAGATCGCCAGCAACACGTCCGGGAAAAAGCCCCAGGCCAGCGCCAACACAAAACACAACGAAGAAGTGATGATCGACAACGTGCGAAACGACAACTGCATGGCGAGTCCTTGCGGCAGTGAGAACGGGCCCCGAGCATAACCCGCGAACCCTCCTGCGCCTACCGCAAAGCCGCAAATCAGAGCCTTCTGTCAGTTCTGCTCGCTGCAGGTGTCAGACAATTTCCGATAACTGATTTCCGCGGGTTTACCGTTGTTGTCGATGTACTTCATGTCGGCAGTGATCACCTTGCAATCCAGGGTGGGCGGCTCGGTCAACGAAACCACCTTCGCCACATGCAGCGGCATGCCGTACTGATAAGGCACGGCTTTGGATGTAGCGGTGGTGTCGTTGGCTTGAGCCAATCCGGTGAACGCGGTGCAGGCGAGGGCGGTGGTCAGCAGAAAAGGGCGAATGTTCATGAGGGGACTCCCGTGTGGCGGTTCTAGCGTTCGGCGAGACTCGGCCGAACCTGCCGCACTGGGCGTCAGCCAAAAGGGCTGAAGGCGTGCGGTTCAGTACAGTCTTGGACTGCGGCGTTAAGCGATGGTTAACCTGGCTGAACGCCGGCTGTCAGGCAGAGGGATGATTTCTCGAGATACAGGGCCCATACATGCACGGATGGATGCCTTTGGCTATCCGTTACTTCAGGTTGATCACCTCGAATCCTTTTCGACCGGGAACCGCATTGACGCCCTTGGGCTCCTCAGGTTGCCCTTTCTTTGCAAGGTATTCGTAGACGAGGAACTTCGAAGGATCTTCATACCCTTCATTTGGTATCACCAGGCGCATTTGTTGCGAATTCAGATACAACAGGCTTGGCAGGGCTTTTTCGGCGAAATCGATACGCTCCAGTACCGCAGTTGTTGGGTTCTTGCGTATAACGGCTCCCTTCAAGTAGGGAGAACCGTAGTTAAGAGCATAAATCAGGCTAGCCCCTGCGCATTTTGCCAAGGCGACCTCACCGACGAAGTCGGTATCCGGCATGTCGGTAAACGCCGTTTCGATGTGCTCCCCCATTTTTACGAATAGCTGCTGGCCATCTTCATTTGAGCTGGCAAGCAAGGTCGCGCTTGTTCCATCTGAAAGCGGACAATCCACTAACGTTTTCATCGAATCTGCCAGAACGGGTGGGCATAAAAGAGCGGCAATCAAAACGACCCAGAATTTACTCATTTCAATGTATCCCGCAAGATTTGCATTGAATCTGGATTCGCCGCCAGTTTTTTTGCGCACGCGCTTATTTTTTTGTAGTAAACCCCGTTGGTTTTTCCTCGATACTTTTTGTACGCCTCTTCGATTGAGCTAGTAGTTTCCAACCAGTACTGCATGTACTCGGTTCCTATCTTGATATTTTCAACTTCGTCCCATATGGATGGCGAGGCGTAGAAGGCTGCGCCTGCAGCAAAGGCCTCGTCTGTCTGCTTGTCGCTTGGTGAGCGGCCGAGTTCTTTTTTCTTTCGGTACTTATAAACCTGTTTTACAGCCGGCTCTTGCATCTGCATAAGGCCTCGCGCCGAATGCTTGTTAAGACCGGCCTTGGCATCAAAATGCGACTCCATGTAAATCTGGCAAATAATGGTGTTGGTGTCGATCTTGGATTGATTGTGGGCTACTACCAGCTTTCTGATTTCTTTCAGACGCTGATTATCGTCCACGGCGATTTTTGCAGGAGCGGTGTCTGCCTTTGGTGTGAGTGGTTTTTTAGCCGTCGCCAGTGGTTTGCTTTTAGACATCTGAATCGTCCCATCCCGGGTTGATAGGCGGAATATCGTCATAAACTTCAATGACGGCCGTTTCCGCTTCCGTACTTGAAATCTTTGCAGTTCTTCCATCTGCGTCGGTGCGTCCGACAATTTGTTTGCCAGAGGACGTCTTGATCATATAAGGGAAGTTCTTGAGCGGCAGCCCGGTATCTTGGCTGGTCACAAGGAAGTCCAAATCATGCGGTGTGTTCTCGGGGACGAATTTGCGTTCCAGTAGCTGTCCAACAGTGCCTATGGCGGCGGCAACGGGAATGAGGGGTACCAAAATCCCGATTCCCGTCCCCACCCCAGGCGCACCACCCGTATTCACCTTCACCTCAGCCCCACTGATGGTCACCCCACCCGCATCCACCTTCACAAAACTCCCGCCAGCCTTGGCGGTCAGCTCCATACCACCCTCAACCACCACTTTGTCACCCGCGTGATAGTGAATCTCGGTGCCAGCCTCAACAAACTGCGCCGTACCCACTTTCACATGCTGCGTCACACCCACCGTCAGGTGATCATCCGCCCGCATCTCGCTGATTCGATCCAGATGCGTAATCCGATGCTCTTCAACCTTGAACTCGCTCAGCGTATTGGCTTCGACGGTGTCATGCCGCTCATTCCCCACGCGGATCTTCTGGTCGTGCTCGATGTTCTCGTCCCAATCCCGCTGCGCGTGGATATAGATCTGCTCCACGCCCTTTTTGTCTTCGATGCGGAACTCGTTGTAGCCCTTTCCGCCCGGTGAGCTCAGGGTCTTGAAGGTGCTGCGGGTCTTGTTGGCCGGCAGGTCGTAGGGGACGACGTTTTCCTTGTGGTACAGGCAGCCGGTGACGAGTGGCTGGTCGGGGTCGCCTTCGAGGAAGGTGACGAGCACTTCCATGCCGATGCGCGGGATGGCGATGCCGCCGTAGGCGGCGCCGGCCCAGCCGCTGGCGACGCGCAGCCAGCAGGTGGTTTTGTCGTCGCTTTGGCCGTCGCGGTCCCAGTGGAACTGGACTTTGATGCGGCCGTATTGGTCGCAGTGGATTTCTTCACCCGCCGGGCCAGTGACGACAGCGGTCTGGCTGCCGAGGACTTTCGGTTTCGGGTGTTCGAGGGCAGGGCGGTAGTGCGCGTCCCACGGGGTGGCGAGGAAGCTGTTGCGATAGCCCTGGTGGAAATCGCTTTTGTTGTCGGTGACGTCGCTGGTGACGTTTTCACCGAGCACCTGCGGTTGTTTGCCTTCGTGGAAGACTTCCAGCAGCAGCCACAAGTCGTTCCATTCGGCGCGCGGGTGTTCGGCCAGGGTCAGGAAGTGGCCGCTGGTCAGGGTCGGTTCGTCACCTTTGCCTTCGGCGAGTTTGTAGTCGCTGCGATGGCGTTCAAGGGCGCGGGTCGAGAGGAATTTGCCACGCTCGCGGGTGGTGAAGCGGCCGGGGTAATCGTAGTCCTCAAGGTCCGGGGCGAACTCGGATTTGGCCGCGCCCTCGGGCAGGATCTTTGGTTTTTCGAAATCGTAATCACGGCGGCTGACGCGGGTGGTGCGGGTTTCCAGGCGCAGGTTGAAACGCTTGATCACCGGTTTGTCGGCGCTCATGCCGGAGTCTTGCTGGTAGCTCACGGCCTTGAGTTTGCGGAACACCGTCTGATCGTCGCCGAACACCAGTTTGTGGCCGCTGCTGCTGTGCTGGAAGTGGAAGTGGATGCCTTCCTCTTCGCACAGGCGCTGGATGAAGTGCAGGTCGGATTCGTCGTACTGCACGCAGTAATCGCGCTGCGGGTACTCGGCGCCAAGCTGGAAGCTGTAGGCGTCAGCCAGAATGCCGCGATCTTCCAGCACCTGGGCGATGATCTTCGGCACGGTGAGGTTCTGGAAAATCTGCTGGTCATGGTTGTGCCGCAGATAGGCCAGTTGCGGCACCAGACTGATGCTGTAACGGGTCAGGGTCTTGCCGGAATCGCCTTGCTCGATGCGGTACACCAGGCCGTGGATCTTGCCTTCGCCGGTGGCGCCGAAGGTCAGTACGCCGGGCTTGTGCAGCAGCTCTTCGAGTTTGAGGTCGGGGCGGGCGCTGACCAGTTCGAGGTCGAAACGGAAAGGCTCGTTGAGGGCTTCGCGACCGGTGAAACTGAGCACTTGCAGGTCGGCGGAGCTGCCTTCGAGCGTAAGGGTAATGTGGGTAGCGTTGGCGTCCAGCATGCCTTGAATTCCGTCCGTTGAATAAGCAGGTGACGGATGATGGAGGATTAAACCGCCTCGTTCAAGGCGCAAATGCCGTAGGGACGGGGTCAACGGCGTATAGGGCAAACCCCTAGGTCGGTGGTTTTGCCTAATGAAACCGGGCACTTCGTCGTCGTGGACGAGTGCCGGTCACGCGGATTGGGCCAGTCCCGCGCAGAAGAATAGCCGGTCAGTTTCAGACTAAAGTCGTCTTCAGCCCGTAAAAGCCATCTGCCATCATTGCAACTCACCCCTGCGTGTCCACTTCTTCCCGGCTCTTTTTGACCCGGGACGGGAGCTATTTTTCTGGCTAACTGCGCCCCGGCGCAAACGCTGTACTGTTGGAGTTTTTCATGCGTCCCCCATTTCCCCTCATCACCCCACGCCAGTCGTTTGGCTTCGGAGCCGTTGTGCTGTGCGCCGGTTTTGCCGCACAGGTTCAAGCCAGCGGTTTTCTCGAAGACACCACGGCGAAAATCGAATCGCGCACGGTGTATTTCAACCGCGATTTCCGTGATGGGCACACCTCCAACGACCAGGGCGCTTCCAAGCGTGAAGAGTCGGCGCAGGGCTTCATTCTCAATCTGCAATCGGGCTACACCGAGGGCACGGTCGGCTTCGGTATCGATGCGCTGGGCATGCTCGGTTTTCAGCTCGATTCCAGCCCTGATCGCAGCAACAGCGGCTTGCTGCCGTCCAGTGGCGAGAACCCGCGGGGCTCGAAGGGCCAGTACGCGAAAATGGGCCTGACCGCCAAGGTCAAGGTCTCGGACACGGTGTTGAAGTACGGTGCGCTGCTGCCGGATCTGCCGCTGCTCAAGTACAACGACGGTCGTCTGCTGCCGACCATGTTCAACGGTGCCATGCTGACCTCCAAAGAGGTCAAGGATCTGACCTTCATGGCCGCGCGTCTGGACAAGTACACCGCGCGCGATTCCACCGATTCGCAAGACATCCGCGTGCACTGCAAGAACAAGCGCTACGCCTGTAACACCACCGCCGATCATTTCGACATGTACGGCTTCGACTACAAGATCAACGATCGCCTGACCGCGCAGTATCACTACGCGGAACTGGAAGACATCTACCGCCAGCACTTCATCGGTTTGCTGGGCAATCAGCCGTTGGGCGACGGCGTGTTGAAGGCTGATCTGCGCGTGATCAAGAGTGCCGACAGCGGCGCGCAGCGTGCCGGTTCCATCGACAACCGCGCGTTGAGCGGCATGCTCTCGTACGGCATCAGCGGCCACACTTTCAGCGCCGGCTGGCAGCGTATGAACGGCGACAACTCGATGCCGTACCTCGATGGCAGCAATCCGTATCTGGTCAACTACGTGCAGGTCAACGACTTCGCGGCGGCGCAGGAGCGTTCCTGGCAGCTGCGTTACGACTATGACTTCAAGGCCATCGGCATCAACGGCCTGAGCTTCCTGACCCGTTATGTGAACGGTGACCACATCAAGGTCCCGGGCAGCGATCAGGAAGGCAAAGAGTGGGAACGCGACAGCGAGCTGAAGTACGTGATCCAGACGGGCACATTCAAGGATGTGAGCCTGCGTCTGCGCAATGCGACTTACCGCACCAACTATGAAAAGTTTGCGCGGGATGTGGATGAGACCCGGTTGATTGTGAGTTACAACTTTTCGGTGTTGTAAGGCTTGGAACGGTGGTGGCTGCATGACCGCTATCGCGAGCAGGCTCACTCCTACAAGGGGATTTTGGTAGACGCGGATACCGTGTCCGCCATCGACCCTCTGTAGGAGTGAGCCTGCTCGCGATTGGGCCCGAAAGCCACCGCTACAACCAATGCCAGAACCGGCTCCAGAAGCCGCGATTCAGATCTTCCTTGCACCCGGCATATTGCCGCGCATACACATCGGAGCGCGCCTGCACCTTGCGTGCAGTGGGCATCAGCCAGGCTTTGCTGGCGTAGGTCTTGTTGCGGAAACCGCCCCAGCCTTCGTGGTAGTTGAGGTATTGGTTGTAGGCGTCGTACTTGTACACGCCGTTGATCGACGTGGTCTTGTCCATGTACCAGCCGACGAAGTCGATGGCGTCGTCGAAGTCTTCGCGGTCGGCGCCGCGTCGGCCGGTGCTTTTCTGATAGTCGGACCAGACTTCATCCTTGGCCTGGGCATACCCCGAAGCCGTGGTGACCCGGCCCCACGGGATCACCCACAACAGGTATTTGCGCGGTGTCTTGGCGTCGTAGCGATAGCCGGACTCCTGATACATGATCGCGAAGGGCACCTGGATCGGCACGCCCCAACGCTTTTGCGTGACTTGCGCGGCGTCGTACCAATCGCTTTTCTCGCGGAAGATGTCGCAGATGTTTTCAGGCGAACGCGGCGGCGAGGTGCCGCAGCCGCTGAGTAATCCCGCCAGTATCAAAAGTGCCGCCGTCCGCCCTGACCTCAAACCGTCATCCCCCCGCAAAAAGGGCGACAGTCTACGCGCTCAGGCCAACTGGTGACGATAGGGTAAATCCGGACCGGTCTTGCTGCACGTAAGGGCGGCCGCCTGTACGGCAAACCTGAGCATCGCGTCGATCTGCTCGCGGCTGAGTTGTTGCACACCCTCCACCGAGTCCAGTTCCTGTTCGGTCAGCCAGGTGATCAGCGCGGCCTGAAAGGTATCGCCAGCGCCAACGGTATCGGCGATCTTCACTGAACAGGCCGGCACCGACCACGAACCATGCGTACGACTGAACGCGGTCGCGCCTTCACCGCCACGGGTCAGGAACACCACCTGACAGCGATGCTGCAGCCAGCCGTCGATGACGCGCTGTGGGTCCTGCTCAGGGTACAGCAGGCTCAGGTCTTCGTCGCTGACCTTGATCATGTCGGCCAGTTGCACCAGGGTCGCCACGCGTTCGCGCCACAGGTCGATGTTCGGCTCGGGGTTGAGACGCACGTTGGGGTCGAGGGTGATCAGGCGTTTGCCGCTTTCGCGCTGCACCAGCGTCAGCAGGGTGTCGGCAATCGGCTGCACCACCAGCGAGAACGAGCCGATGTGCAGGCCACGGACTTGCGCACCCAGCGCCGGCAGATGCGCAACGCTCAACTGGCGATCGGCGCAGCCTTCACCGCGAAAACTGTAATGCGGCGAGCCATTGGCGCCGACCGCGACCATCGCCAGGGTGGTCGGCGCGGCGAAGTCCACCAGATAGTCCGGGCGCACGCCTTCTTCGTGCAGCACTTGCTGCAAACGCCGGCCCAGGTAGTCCGTGGACAGCCCGGCAAACAGCGCCGATTCCACACCCAAACGGCGCAAGCCGACCGCGACGTTGAACGGCGAACCGCCGGCAATCGCTTTGAAATTCACTTTCGAGGCCAGACCGCTGGCATCGTCTTCGCTGAAGAAATCGAACAGGGCTTCGCCACACACCAAATACATAATTGTTTGCTCTTTATAGGGTTGCGACATGCTGTTGATAGCGTTCATAGACCTGCTCGAACGCCGCGACATTGGCGGCCACCGGCAGGGTTTCACTGCTCAGGTCGAGCTTCACGCAGCGCTGACAGAGGTCGGCCAGGGTGTTTTCGTGGCCGTTCGACCATGACGTGCACCACGCTGCCTGAATCGCTGCGCCAAGGGCTGCGGCTTCGCTTTGCTCGGTGCAGATCACCGGGGTGTTCATGATGTCGGCGACGATCTGCCGCCATACCGCACTTTTCGAGCCGCCGCCGATCAGACAAATGCTGCGGCTTTGTAAACCATTGTGGCGCAACAGATCCAGTCCATAACGCAAACCGAACGTGGTGCCTTCGACCACGGCGCGACACAGATTGGCCTGGGTCAGGTTGCTCAGGGTCAGGCCGTGCAGGCTGCCGGTGGCATGGGGCAGGGCGGGGACGCGCTCGCCATTGAGAAACGGCAGCATGCTCACACCCTCGGCGCCGATGGGTGACTGGGCGACGAGGGCGTTGAACTGTTCGAGGTCGAGGTCGAACAGTTCGCGGATCGCGCCAGTGGCGTTGGTCAGGTTCATGGTGCAGATCAGCGGCAGCCAGCCACCGCTGGACGAACAGAACGTCGCGACCGAGGCATCCGGACTGACCTTCGGCGCGTCGGCGTAGGCGTACACCGTGCCGGAGGAGCCGAGGCTCATGGTGATCGCGCCGGGCTGAATATTGCCAGTGCCGATGGCGCCCATCATGTTGTCGCCACCGCCGCTGGAGACCCGCGCAGCCGGGTTGAGGCCCAACTGTTCGGCGATCGCCGGCAGGAGCGTGCCGACCGCCTGGTGTGCGTCGATCAGCTCCGGCAACGCCGCTTGCAGTCGTCCTGTGGTGTCGATGTCGCGCAGCAGCTGCAAATCCCACTGACGGCTGCGCACGTTGAAATAGCCGGTGCCGGAGGCGTCGCCATACTCGCTGCAGGCACGGCCAGTGAGCCAGAAGTTCAGGTAGTCGTGGGGCAGCAGGATGCGCGCGATGCGCGAGAACAGCGCCGGATGTTGTTCTTTGGTCCACAGCAGTTTCGACACGGTGTAGCCCGGCGCGATGACCACCCCGAGGCGCTCCAGCGAACCTTTTTCGCCGCCCAGGTGTTTGAGCAAACGGTCGTTTTCGTCAGCGGTCTCGGTGTCGCACCACAGCTTGGCCGGACGCAGCACCTGACCCTGCTCGTCGAGCAAAACCAAACCGTGTTGCTGGCCGGAGACGCCGATGCCGAGGATCGCCTGACCGTCGACATGGGCGTCGAGCAAGGCACGCCGAGTGGCGAGGGCGAAGGCGTCCAGCCACTGTCGGGTGTCCTGCTCACGCCGGCCGTTGGCGCCGCTGATCATCGTGTGCGGGGCGGCCCCCTGGCCGAGCACCTGACCGCTGGCGGCATCGAGGATGATCGCCTTGGTGCCTTGGGTGCCGCAGTCGATGCCGAGGAAGAGTTGTCGGGTTGTCACAGGAATGTCCTCAGGGTGTCAGGTTTGCCAAGATGAGGCCGCCATTCGCCAGCAGGCTCGCTCCCACATTTTGAAATGCGTTCCCCTGTGGGAGCGAGCCCGCTCGCGAAGGCGTCAGTAAAGTCACCGTATTACTCAAGCCAAAATCCGCTCCAAAGTGCGTGTTACACCCACCTCCCGCAAGCTGTTGCAGCACCATTCGAACGCCGCAACAAACGCCGTTGAACGCGGAATCGCCGTGCCGAAGATCTCTTCCACCGCCAGCAACCGCTGGGTGATCAACGCATCATCGGCCACCAGTCCCTGACAGAACGCCGCGCGTGGATCGGGAATCGAATAGGTATCGCCATTCTCGTCCACGCCCTTCAAGTACAGCGCCCAGGCCGCCACCACCAGCGCCGCGCGTTTGGTTTCACGCCCGTCGGCAATCAAGCGATTGATCGTCGGAATGGTGAACTTGGGAAACTTCGACGAGCCGTCCGAACACACCCGTTCCAGTTGATCGGCAATCGCCTGGTTGGAGAATCGTGCCACCAGCGTGTCTTTGTAGTCGGTCAGATCGATGCCCGGCACCGGCGAAAGTTGCGGGGTGACGTCGAGGTCCATGTAGGCGCGCATGTAACGCACGAACAGCGGGTCGTTCATGGTCTCGTGGACGAAACGATAGCCCTTCAGAAAGCCCAGGTAGGTCAGCGCCAGATGACTGCCGTTGAGCAGTTTGATCTTCATCTCTTCGTACGGCGAAACGTCGTCGGTGAACTGCACGCCGACCTGTTCCCAGGCCGGACGGCCGTTGACGAATTTATCTTCCAGCACCCACTGCACGAAGGGCTCGCAGACCACCGGCCAGGCGTCGTCCACTGCGTGTTTGTCGGCCAGTTGCAGGCGGTGGGCGGTGCTGGTCATCGGCGTGATGCGGTCGACCATGGCGTTGGGGAAACTGACGTTCTGTTCGATCCAGTCGCGCAGCCCCGCGTTGCGCAGGGTGGCGAAGGCGAGCAGCGCCTTGCGGGTTACCGCGCCGTTGTGCGGCAGGTTATCGCAGGACATGATGGTGAACGCCGGCGTGCCTGCGCCACGGCGTTTCTCCAATGCGGCGCAGAGGAAACCGAACACGGTTGTCGGTGCGCCGGGGTGCGCCAGATCGTGCTGGATCTGCGGCAGGTGCGCCATGAATTCGCCGTTGCTGTCGTCGATGCAGTAACCGCCCTCGGTGATGGTCAGTGAGACGATGCGGATCTGCGGATCGGCGAGTTTGTCGATCAATGCCTGCGCGCCGTCTTCGGCCAGGAGCATGTCGCGGATTGCGCCGATCACGCGGACTTCGGTGTCGTCGCTGTCGCCGAGTTCGAACAGGGTGAACAGGTAATCCTGCTCCTTGATATCGTCGCGGGCGCGGCGGTCTTCCGCGCGCAGGCCAACTCCGCAAATCGCCCAGTCCAGCGCCTGGCCGGTGTTCATCAGCGCATCGGTGTAATACGCCTGATGCGCGCGGTGGAAGCCACCGACGCCGATGTGCGCGATGCCCTGGCGGGTATCGCCGAGGCTATAAGCCGGCAATTGCACTTCGGGGGCGAGGCGGTGCAGGTTGTGTTTGTTCAGTTTCATCGGGCAAGTCTCGAAGTTCAGGCCGCCGCGCGCAGCGGGCGGGTCAGCGCCACGCCGTCGGCGTCGAACAGGTGGCAATGGCTGGCATTCAGGTGCAGGTTCAGCTGTTCGCCGTAGCGGCTCGCGAGGTCACCGCGCACGCGCATGGTCAGGGCCTCGCCGGCGTTGGTGGTGACGTGGCAGAAGGTGTCGCTGCCCAGGCGTTCGCTGACGTCGGCGGTGACCTGCAGGGCGCAGTCGCCCGGTTGCGCCAGTTCCAGATGCTCCGGGCGAATGCCCAGGGTCACTACGCTGCCGACGCTCAGGTTGGCGACGTTGAACGGCAGGGTGATGCGGGTGCCGGCGTCCAGCGATACTTCGCAACTCTGGCCGTCGACCCGGGCGATCTTGCCCTTGAGGAAACCCATTTTCGGCGTGCCGAGGAAGCCGGCGACGAACAGGTTGGCCGGGTTGTGATAGAGGTCCAGCGGTGAGCCGACCTGCTCGATCTTGCCGCCATTGAGCACCACAACCTTGTCGGCCATGGTCATCGCTTCGACCTGGTCGTGGGTCACGTAGATCATGGTTGCCTGCAGGTCCTTGTGCAGACGCAGCAGTTCCAGACGCATCTGCACCCGCAGCGCGGCGTCGAGGTTGGACAGCGGTTCGTCGAACAGGAAAATTTTCGGATTGCGCACAATCGCGCGGCCGATGGCGACACGTTGGCGCTGCCCGCCGGACAGTTGTTTTGGCTTGCGCTCCAGCATCGGCCCGAGTTCGAGAATCCGTGCCGCTTCGCCGACTTTCTTCTCGACTTCGGCTTTCGGTACGCCCGCCAGATCGAGGGCGAATGACATGTTTTTCTTCACAGTCATGTGCGGGTACAGCGCGTAGGTCTGGAACACCATCGCCAGATCGCGCTTGGCCGGGCTGACTTCGGTGATGTCGCGGCCATCGAGTTCGATGGTGCCGCCGCTGACTTCTTCCAGCCCGGCAATCAGCCGCAGCAGGGTGGATTTGCCGCAGCCGGACGGGCCGACGAAGACCACGAATTCCTTGTCGTTCACCTCAAGGTCGATGCCCTTGATGATGGAAAAACCTTCGAAGCCTTTTTGCAGATTCTTGATTTTCAGGTTGGCCATGATGATGGGCCTCCGCAATTTATTATTCAGTTGAACCGGATCGGCTTTTCTGTAGGAGTGAGCCTGCTCGCGATGGGGCCGTGTCAGTCGACATCATTGTTGAAAGACATTCCGCTATCGCGAGCAGGCTCACTCCTACAGGGGACGGGGTTGGGTTCGGGATGTTCATTTCACGGCGCCGAACGACAGGCCGCGTACCAGTTGTTTCTGGCTGATCCAGCCGAAGATCAGGATCGGCGCACAGGCCAGGGTCGAGACCGCCGACAACTTGGCCCAGAACAAGCCTTCGGGGCTTGAGTACGAGGCGATCAACGCCGTCAGTGGCGCGGCTTTCGACGAAGTCAGGTTCAGCGACCAGAAGGCCTCGTTCCAGCACAGAATCAACGACAGCAGCACGGTCGAGGCGAGGCCGCCCTTGGCGATCGGCAGCAGTACGCGGACCATTTCCTGCCACAGGGTGGCGCCGTCGAGGCGGGCGGCTTCGAGGATGTCTTTGGGAATGTCCTTGAAGTAGGTGTAAATCATCCAGACCACGATCGGCAGGTTGATCAGGGTGTAGATCACGATCAGCGCGATGCGCGTGTCGAGCAGGCCGAAACTCTTGGCCAGCAGGTAGATCGGCATCAGCACGCCCACCGGCGGCAGCATCTTGGTCGAGAGCATCCACAGCAGCGTACCCTTGGTGCGCTGGGTTTCGTAGAACGCCATCGAGTACGCCGCCGGCACCGCGATCAGCAGGCACAGGGCCGTAGCGCTGAACGAGATCACTACCGAGTTCCAGGCGAAACTGAAGTAATCGCTGCGCTCGTTGATGTGCAGATAGTTTTCCAGCGTCGGCGTGAAGATGAACAGCGGCGGCGTGGCGAACGCGTCGATTTCGGTCTTGAAGCTGGTCATCACCATCCAGAAGATCGGGAAGAAAATCACGATCGCGATGGCCCAGGCCAGGGTGCCGAGCAGCAGGCTTTGCAGCCGGCGGGATTGTTGAAGAGTCATGGCAGGCCTCAGGCTTTGTCAGTCAGGTTTTTGCCGATCATCCGCACCAGAATGATCGCGGCGATGTTGGCAATGACCACGGCAATCAAGCCGCCCGCCGACGCCATGCCGACGTCGAACTGCACCAGCGCCTGGTTGTAGATCAGGTAGGCGAGGTTGGTCGAGGCGTAGCCGGGGCCGCCGTTGGTGGTGGTGAAAATCTCGGCGAACACCGACAGCAGGAAGATCGTTTCGATCATCACCACCACGGCAATCGGTCGCGCCAGGTGCGGCAGGGTCAGGTGCCAGAAAATCGCGACGGGGCCGGCGCCATCCAGGCGCGCCGCTTCCTTTTGCTCCTGATCGAGGGACTGCATGGCGGTCATCAGGATCAGGATCGCGAAGGGCAGCCATTGCCACGAGACAATGATGATGATCGACAGCAGCGGGTAGTGCGCCAGCCAGTCCACCGGTTCGGCGCCGAACAGCCGCCAGACATAGGCGAGGATTCCCGAGACCGGGTGGAAAATCAGGTTCTTCCAGATCAGCGCCCCCACCGTGGGCATGATGAAGAACGGCGAGATCAGCATCACCCGCACGATGCCGCGGCCAAGAAACTCGCTGGCCTCGAGCAACGCACTGATCAGCACGCCGAACACCACGCTGATCAGCAGTACGCTGCCGACCAGCAACAGGGTGTTGGTGGCGCCGGGCAGGAAGCCTGAGTCGGTGAGGAAGTAGGTGAAGTTCTCCAGCCCGACGAATTCGTTCACACCCGGATCGAGCAGGTTGTAGCGAATCATCGAGAAGTAAATGGTCATGCCCAACGGCACGATCATCCACAGCAGCAACAGGGCTACCGAAGGGCTGACCAGAAACCAGCCGGGATTGGCCACACGGCTTTTGCGCTGGGGCTGGGTCAGGTCGATGTGGGCTTTGGCAGTTGAAGTATTCATGGTGATCACAACCGAGTCATACAGACCTATGGAGATCTAATGTAGGAGTGAGCCTGCTCGCGATAGCGGTGTTTCAGTCACCCATTGTGTTGAATGGGAAGCTGCCATCGCGAGCAGGCTCACTCCTACAAAAGGCAGGAGCGAGCTGTGGCGGTTACTTGGGATAACCGGCGCGCTTCATCTCGCGTTCGGTGGTTTGTTGCGCGGCGGCCAGGGCTTGGTCCACCGTGGTCTGGCCGATCAGTGCCGCCGAGAACAGTTTGCCGACCTGGGTGCCCACGCCCTGGAACTCAGGAATGGTCACCAACTGAATGCCGATGTAGGGCACCGGTTTCAGCGTCGGTTTGCTCGGGTCAGCTGCCTTGAGCGATTCCAGCGTGACCTTGGCGAACGGCGCGGCCGCCATGTAGGCGTCGCTGTAGGTCGAGGCGCGAGTGCCTGGGGGCACGTTGGCGATGCCATCGGTTTTGGCCACCAGCTCCCCGTATTCCTTGGACGTGGCCCAGGCGCTGAAGGCTTTTGCCGCGTCCTTGGCCTTGGAGCTGGTCGGAATCGCCAAGGCCCACGAGTACAGCCACGCCGAACCTTTATCGGTGACCTGATGTGGCGCGTAGGTGAAACCGACGTGATCGGCGACCTTGCTCTGGGACTTGTCGGTGACGAACGAGCCGGCGACGCTGGCGTCGACCCAGATCGCGCACTTGCCGCTGTTGAACAGCGCCAGGTTCTCGTTGAAACCGTTGCTGGAGGCGCCCGGCGGGCCGGATTTCTTCATGGTGTCGACGTAGAAATTCAGTGCGTTCTTCCACTCGGGGCCGTTGAATTGCGGCTGCCATTTCTCATCGAACCAGCGCGCGCCATAGGCGTTGGCGACGGTGGTGATCAGCGCCATGTTCTCGCCCCAACCGGCCTTGCCACGCAGGCAGATGCCGTACTGCTCTTTGTCCTTGTTGGTGAGTTTCTCGGCGAACCCGGCGATCTGTTCCCAGGTCGGGCGCTCAGGCATGGTCAGCCCGGCGTCCTTGAACAGGTCGGTGCGGTAGTAGGTGATCGAGCTTTCGGCGTAGAACGGCAGGGCGTACAGCGAGCCCTTGACCGAGAGGCCTTCGCGCACCGACGGGAATACATCGTCGAGGGCGTAACTGGCCGGCAGATCCTTCATCGGCTCCAGCCAGCCCTTGGCACCCCAGAGTGCCGCTTCGTACATGCCGATGGTCAACACGTCGAACTGGCCACCCTGGGTGGCGATGTCGGTGGTCAGGCGCTGGCGCAGGACGTTTTCTTCCAGCACCACCCAATTGAGCTTGATGTCCGGATGCTCGGTCTCGAAAGTTTTCGAGAGCTTTTGCATGCGAATCATGTCGCTGTTGTTGACGGTGGCGATGGTCAGGGTCTGGGCGCCAAGGCTGACGCTGCTGAGGGTCATGCAGGTGAGGGCAAGCAGAGCTTTTGCAGTGGGTTGCATCGTGCACTCCTTTTCTGCATCTGTTGGGAAGCAGAAGGACAGTTATTGTTTTTGTGTCTTCCGAATGCAGGAAGAATGTGCGCTGATTACAGCCCTCAATTGCCAGCCTGACAAATCATCCGTCGCACTTGAACCGATACTTTTTTGCACTGGCTAAGAAATCAAAAGATCGCAGCCTTCGGCAGCTCCTACACTGATCCCTGTAGGAGCTGCCGAAGGCTGCGATCTTTTGATGTTGCTGTTATTAAGCGTGATTCTGTTCGGTCAGGCGTTGTACGGCCAGGCGTCGATAGTGCGACGGCGTCATGCCCTTGAGCTGCTGGAAGCGCCGATTGAAATTGGAGATGTTGTTGAACCCCGACTCGAAACACACTTCGGTTACCGGTTTGTCGCCATCGGCCAGCAGTTCGCAGGATTTGCTGATGCGCAGGCGATTGACGAACTCGATGAAGTTGCGCCCGGTGGCCTGTTTGAACACGCGGCTGAAATAGGTCGGCTTCATCCCCAGATGCTCGGCGACTTCTTCCAGCGTCAGTTCCCGGGCGTAGTGGGTGAAGATGAAGTCGACGGCGCGGTTGGTGCGGTCGATGTTGTGCTCGTCGGCCAGTTGCGTGTTGGTGGCGCCGGACAGCAATTGATAATCGTCAGTCGCCGCCAGCAGTTCCATCAGGATGAAAAAGTGCCCGAGACGGGTGATGCCGCGCGTGTCGGCAATGCGCTGCATCAGCGTCATGGCCTGACGGATCATGTCTTTGTCTCGAAACTCGATGCCGTACTGCGCGCGCTCCAGCAGTGGCGCAAGGGTCTTGAGTTCGGCGAACACCTGATGCCCGCTGTCGAACAACTCGTCGGTGAAGTTCACCAGCATGTCGCGCTTTTCCACCACCTCGTCTTCGGCCACCTGGCTGATCCAGTTGTGCGGCAGATTGGGGCCGGTGAGAAACAGCGTTTGCGGATAGAAGTTGCCGATGTAGTCGCCGATGAACACCTTGCCGGAGCTGGCGACGATCAGGTGCAGTTCGTATTCCTTGTGAAAATGCCAACGCACCAGCGGGCAGGGGAAGCCGTGCTGGCGGTAGATGATGGACAACCCGTTATGGTCATCCATCAACTCGTAGGAAGGGTCGGTCACACGGGCTGTTCGGGTCATGTCAGGGCACTTTTCTTGTTATCGCCGGTCGATCATGCCCCTTTCTGCGCCCGCTGTGCCAGCCCCGGTTCAGCCGGATTCATGCAGCGCCCGCCCATAGACGGCCTTCATGCTGTTGGCGACCCAGCAATAACGAACGATATCCGACTCATCGAAGAAGTCGGTGCTGATGATGCTGCAACGGGTTACCCAGTCCCGGGTGGTATGGAACCAGTCATTGATCTTGTGCTTGATGTCCGACGGGCCACCCAGCAACGAATAGCAGGTGACTGGCAGCGACCAGATGAAGGTTTCGTAGGGGGCGTCTTTCAGTGTGGTTTCGATGTGCCGTTCCAGCATGGCCGTGTCGGTGAACACCTGGCGGGTCCATTTGTGCGGGATCTGCGGCCAGAAATACTGGTCATCCAGACCCGGCGAGTGAGGCGCGGCCAGCACGATCCGGCGCCTGGCGCTGGCACGCTTGAGCTCACCCACCGTGCACACAGCGTCGGAGAACGGAATCAGTTGCGACCCGAGACGTCGCAGCATGAAGTCGTTCAGTCGCTGGTGAGCAAACGGTTTGTCGCCGTCGCCCAATTGGTGGAAATCCAGTAGAACGAATTCGTCGGGGTTTTGATCAAGGAATGCCGTCAGTGCCTCGACCAGTTCGTCGAGAAATCGATGGGACTGGTAACCGTTGTGATGAAAATAAAAATTCGGTCGCCCCGGGCTGTCGGTATACCCCAGGCGCAAATCGAATGCCCGGGCACCCTTTTCCAGTTGCCAGGCAAATGAACCGTTCTGGCAGGTGGTCCAGTTGCCCGGCACCAGTTTGTGGTTGGGCGCCTTCTTGTCCATGCCGCTGTTATGGCTGCCGGGCCAGACGATATCGGTCAACTTGAGCTGTTCGATATCCAGTACATGGCTCATCCATTTGTGCGTGTCGAATACTGCAGTGCTGCTCATCGCGACTTCCTGTCCATGCTCCCCCCATCCTTGGGGCGAGGCTGTTGATGTGACAGATGCCGTTTGCGGCGGCATCCGATTGTTCGCCAATTGTGGGTGAACATGAATCACAGCATACGAATAGCGGGAAGTCTGTCCAGCGGTGGCAACATCTGCTAAAGAATAGCCAATGTATGGCACCCGGTAGCGCAAGTCAGAGGTGGCCGGACTTGATCATGTTTGCGATGCGGCAAAACGAGACCAGGCGCGATTCCTCAATGAAGTCGACATTGACGATATTGCACTTGAGCAGCCAGTCGCCTTTAGCCGGATCGAACCAGTTATCCAAAGCGGAATGAATGTCCACCGGACCGCCCAGCAGCGCGAAACTGGTGGCCGACAGCGACCAGGGACGATAGGGCGAAGGTGGGGACGCCATCACTTCTGCGATGTACTTTTGCAGGTCACTGGCGCTGGGCGTTTGTGTACCGATCCAGGCATGCTCGATCTGGTCGTTGAACCATTCAAAGTCCAGGTCGTGATGCCAGTCGGCATGAACCACTACGCGCTGCGAAGGGCTGATTTCCTTTAATTGTCCGAGGCTTGAATAACGGTTTCTTGCCGGAATGAGTCTATCGCGCAGGAAATGTAAGATCATCTTGTTGAACCAGGCGAAGTCAAAAGGTTGATCGCCACCTTTCAACTCATGAAAGTCCAGCACAATGAACTCATCGGGGTTGTCATTAAGAAAGCGTTCTACATCCGTTACCAGGTTGCCCAAGGTGCGCGACGACAGAAAACCATTGTGCTGAATTTGCAGCTTGCCAAGGCCTTCGCCGTCGCTGTTGAACACCAGTCTGATATCCAGCGCCCGCGCACCGTTATTCAGTTGCTCATAAAATGACGTGTGCTGACAGGCCACCCAGTGCGCACCGGGTATCAGCGCGTAAGAGGCGTTCCAGTCGCAGCCGGCATTATGAGTGCCGGGCAATGTCAGCCTGTGCAGTGAGAGATTATCAATCCCGGGTGTAGTGCTCATCCAGTTATTTAGCGAGTTGTTGAATAAGTTGCTGTCCAGTGTCGAATTTTGCATATCCGCCTTCCTTGATTGAATAATAAGTAACTCGCCGCTGATAGGGCGGTAAGTTATTTATTTTTAATGGATGGTAAGTTGAATAGGCAAGGCGCGGATTGATGCCGAATATATGTTGGTTTTTATGACGCTGGAGTATCTGTGTTATTTCGGTTCTTTGCCTCGATCCATTGCGACATGTATTGCGTGCTCTTATGGTGATGGTGGCGCAACATGCTGCCAGTGAAGTTGGCTTTTCTGAGTGGCTTCAAGTTCTTCATGCACTGTTGCAACCTGTCAATCAATGCCGGTCCATGAACGGACTTGCGGTAACGCTCGGCCAATAATGTCTGACCGGCCAATCGAGCCTGATTCCACAGCGTTTCGTCCTGATACAACTGCACCGCCTGATCAGCCAGTGCCTGCGCGCTGCAGGCCACGGCGCCGGGCCAGGGCAGGTCGCCGTGCATCGCTTCGGCGCCGATCGGCGTGGTGACCGACGGCGTACCGCACAGCATCGCATCGACGATTTTGCCTTTGATGCCGGCGCCGAAACGCAACGGTGCCAGACACACGCGCGCGTCCGACATGACTTGCAGGGCGTCTTCGGCCCAGTTCATCACATGAAACCCCTGCGCCGGATTGTGCAGGGCGGTGGCCTTGGGCGGCGTGTAGGCGCCATAAATGTGCAACTGCGCATGGGGCAGGCGTGCGCGGATCAACGGCCAGATCGTGGTTTTCATCCAGAGCACGGCGTCCCAGTTGGGCGCGTGACGGAAATTGCCGATGCTCAGGAAGTGCGCGCGTTCTTCGAAGGTCCGATGCTCGCCTTGCGGCAGGTCGATCATCAGCGGGCATTCATGCAACAGGTTGCGCGGCAGGCCGAACTGCTCCACCAGCAATTGGATTTCGACGTCGGAAATCATCAGGTTCAGATCGCAACGATACAGCGCGGCGATTTCCCGTTTGGCCATGTCACTGTCAGCCATCAATTCGAATTCTTCGTGCAACGCCGGCGCGAACAGCGGCGTGAAATCCTGGTCGTCCGGGGCGTCCTTCAGACGTTCCTTGAGCCGCAGGTGCCGGGCATGTCGCAGGCTTTGCAGATCGGAGGTTTCCAGGACCCGCAGGGCGTTCGGGCACTGTTTCTCGACGCGCCAGCCGAACTGTTCTTCCATCATGAACTGGTCGAACAAGACAATATCCGGGGCCAGTTCGCTGACGAAATCATCGAAGCTGCTGCTGTTCAGTTCGATCGCTACTTCGCGAATGCCCAGCGCGCCCAGGTCAGCCTTGTGCTCGCCCGGGCCGGCCGGGCTGCTGAAGGTAATGTCCCAGCCTTGTTCGAGAAAGGTCTCGAGGATTTGCATGACGTGCCCGCTGGCCGCCGAAGAACGGGGTTCGGGCCAGACGTAGCCGATGACCAGAACTTTGGTTGTCAGGGGTGCAGTCATTGACGGGTATTCCTTGAAGACAGGCGGCTGAAAATGGGGCGCAATTAGACCACATCTGCAGGCGCTGCCGGATCAAGGCGTGTTACTGGCCGAGTATGGCCTTGACCTTGTCGCGCAACTGATCAATCGAAAACGGCTTGCCGATCACGTGCATGTCAGCCGGCACGTCGATGCTTTCGGCATAACCGCTGGCAAACAGGATGGGCAGTGCCGGGCGCAGTTTACGCGCTTTCTCGGCCAGCTCACGGCCGTCCATGCCTGGCAGGCCGACATCAGTCATTATCAAATCGATCGACTGGTTCGAGTCTGCGAGAAAGTCTAGCGCCTGCTCGCTGCCGTCAGCCTCCCGCACAGTGAACTCCAGCTCCTCCAGCACATCGACGATGAGCATGCGCACGATGTCGTCGTCTTCAACTACCAGGATGGTGGGCGCTAGGGTGGACATATTGAAGGCTCTCAAGAAAGGAATGCGGGGTCTCGGCCGGTCGAAAGTGCCGGGCTCTTGCATGAGTAAGTGGCGCATGGCCACAAGTTCCCCGATCGCTGCAAAAAGATTAGCTGCAATCGGGGCCGCAAGGATAACTGTTGGTCGATCGACAAGCGCAGCAAATGTAAGAAATTGCCGCCAAGGCTGTGAGAAAAATGGATCCATGTCGCGGTTTTGGGGCAAACTCCCGGGTTTCAACAGTTCGACAAGGCTGCCCCATGTCCTCTCCGTCCTCGGTTGATGAACGCCGCTTCCGCAAGCTCCTGACCCGCAACATCGGCTTGCCGTTGGGCGTCGGTGCGATCAGCGCGGTGTTCTTTGTCTCGCTGATCAGCTATTTGCTGTCGGTGATCCAGTGGGTGGAGCACACCGACCGCGTGATCAACAACGCCAACGAAGCGGTGAAACTCACCGTGGACCTGGAAACCGGCATGCGCGGTTTCCTGCTCAGCGGCGACGAGCATTTCCTCGACCCGTACGAGACCGCCAAGCCGCGGATCAACGTCGCGCTCACCACCTTGCTTGAGCTGACCGCTGACAACCCGGTGCAGACCGACCGTCTGCGGCGTTTGCAGGCGTTGCAGACCGAGTGGAGCAACTATGCGCAATCGATGATCGATCTGCAGCGCTCCAGTGGTGACTACAAGGCCGCCGTCAAGGCCGGGCGCGGCAAGCGCCTGACCGATGAGATTCGCAAGCAATTCGAAGACGTGATCGACATGGAGCAGCAGTTGCGTGCATCACGCAACGAAGACGTGCGCCGCACCACGATCTGGAGCATTTCCCTGTATTTGCTGTTTATTGCCGGCATCAGCGGTTTGCTGGCGTATGTCGGTCGGCGTGATCTGGTCAGCCTGTCGGATAGCTACAGCGCAACCCTCGCTGCGCAACAAGCCAGTGCCGAACGCCTGGAGCGTCAGGCGTGGATGCGCAGCGGTCAGACCGAGCTGGCGGAGCAGGTGCTGGGGCAACTGACGCTCAATCTGCTGGGGCGCAACATCCTGCAGTTCTGTGCGCAGTATCTGGGCTCGGCGGTAGCGGCGCTGTATGTGCGCGAAGAGCACGGTGGCCTGAAACGGGTGGCGTCCTACGGGTTCTCCCGCGAACAGGAAGAGCAGGGGCAGTCGATCTACAGCGGTGAAGGCATTGTCGGCCAAGTGGCTCAGGAAGGGCGCCTGATTCGTCTGGATTCGGTGCCGTCGGACTATTTCAAGGTCAGTTCCGGCCTGGGCGAAGGCCTGCCACACAGCGTGCTGGTGGTCCCGACCAGTGATGACGACCGGGTCAACGGTGTGATCGAGCTGGGCTTCCTGCGCCCGCTGACCCGGCGCGATGTCGAGTTGCTCGAACTGATTGCCGGCAATATCGGCACCTCGATCGAAGCGGCGCGCTATCGCCAGCGCCTGCAGGAAGTGCTGGCCGAAACCCAGCAGCTCAACGAAGAGTTGCAGGTGCAGCAGGAAGAACTCAAGACCGCCAACGAAGAGCTGGAAGAACAGTCGCGCATTCTCAAGGAATCCCAGGCGCACCTGGAAACCCAGCAGGTCGAACTGGAACAGACCAACGAGCAACTGGCCGAGCAGCGCGACGCCATGGACCTGAAGAACACCGAACTCAATCAGGCCCAGATACAACTCGAAGAACGCGCCGAAGAGCTGCAGCGTTCGAGCAAGTACAAGTCCGAATTCCTCGCCAACATGTCCCATGAACTGCGCACGCCGTTGAACAGTTCGCTGATCCTCGCCAAGTTGCTGGCGGAAAATCCTCAGGACAACCTGACGGCCGAACAGGTCAAATTTGCCGAGTCGATCTATTCCGCCGGCAATGACTTGCTGAACCTGATCAATGACATTCTCGACATTTCCAAAGTCGAGGCCGGCAAGCTGGAAGTGATTCCGGAAAACACCAGCGTCGCGCGCCTGGCGGACGGCCTGCGCAGCGTGTTCGAGCCACTGGCGGCGGACAAGCGACTGACGTTCAGCGTCGACTTGCAACCGGGCGCCCCGGCCATGCTGTTCACCGACCGCCAGCGTCTGGAGCAGGTGATCAAGAACCTGCTGTCCAACGCCATCAAGTTCACCGAACACGGCGCTGTCAGCCTGACCATCAGTGGGCAGCCGGACGAGCGCATTGCCTTTGACGTGCGTGACTCCGGCATCGGTATCGCGGCCGATCAACTGGAAAGCATCTTCGAAGCGTTCCGCCAGGCCGACGGCACCACCAACCGCAAATACGGCGGCACCGGCCTGGGCTTGTCGATTTCCCGCGATCTGGCCGCCTTGCTCGGCGGTTCGATCAGCGTCAGCAGCACGCCGGGGCAGGGCAGCGTCTTCACTCTGGTGTTGCCGCAGCAATACCATGATTCGGGTGAGGCGCCGTCTGTACCGTTGACCTTTACTCCGCCGCCGGTCAGCGCCCCGGCACCGGTTGCGCCGCCCTCGATCGCCGTGTCGCCAATGGCTCCGGTGCACATTCCGCGTTTCGCCGACGACCGTGGCAAGGCGCCGTTCGCCACCCGCTGCATTCTGGTGGTGGAAGACGAGCCGAATTTCGCCCACATCCTCTATGACCTGGCCCATGAGTTGGGCTATCAGTGCCTGGTCGCCCACGGCGCGGACGAAGGTTACGACCTGGCCCGCGAGTTCGTCCCGGACGCGATTCTGCTCGACATGCGCCTGCCGGATCATTCCGGGCTGACCGTGCTGCAGCGCCTGAAAGAACACGCCGAAACCCGGCACATCCCGGTCCACGTGATTTCCGTCGAGGATCGTGTCGAAGCGGCCATGCACATGGGCGCCATCGGCTATGCGGTCAAACCGACCACTCGCGAAGAACTGAAGGATGTATTCGCCCGTCTGGAAGCCAAGCTGACCCAGAAGGTCAAGCGCGTGCTGCTGGTCGAAGATGACGATCTGCAACGTGAAAGCATTGCCCGCCTGATCGGTGACGAGGACATCGAAATCACCGCCGTCGGCCTCGCGCAGGAGGCGCTGGAGAAGCTGCGCACGACGATTTACGACTGCATGGTGATCGACCTGAAGTTGCCGGACATGCTGGGCAACGATCTGCTCAAGCGCATGTCTACCGAGGATATCTGTTCGTTCCCGCCGGTCATCGTCTACACCGGGCGCAACCTGACCCGCGATGAAGAAGCCGAGCTGCGCAAGTATTCGCGCTCGATCATCATCAAGGGCGCACGCTCGCCGGAACGGCTGCTGGATGAGGTGACACTCTTTCTGCACAAAGTCGAATCGCAGTTGTCCCATGAACGGCAGAAGATGCTCAAGACCGCTCGCAGCCGCGACAAGGTCTTTGAAGGCCGCAAGGTGCTGCTGGTGGACGACGATGTGCGCAACATCTTCGCCCTGACCAGCGCGCTGGAGCACAAGGGTGCCGTGGTGGTGATCGGTCGCAATGGTCGTGAGGCGATTGATAGGTTGAATGAAGTCGAGGACATCGATCTGGTGCTGATGGACGTAATGATGCCGGAGATGGATGGCTTTGAAGCCACCATTGAAATCCGCAAGGATCCGCGCTGGCGCAAGCTGCCGATCATTGCGGTGACGGCCAAGGCCATGAAGGACGATCAGGAGCGCTGCCTGCAGGCGGGCGCCAACGATTACCTGGCCAAGCCCATTGATCTGGATCGCCTGTTCTCGTTGATTCGCGTGTGGTTACCGAAGATGGAACGCATTTAGTGGAAAGCCGTCACTCTGCCGAGCGCAACAGCGAAATCGAATTGCGGTTGCTGATCGAGGCTATCTACCTCAAGTACAGCTACGATTTTCGGGATTACTCGGGCGCATCGATCAAGCGCCGGGTGCAACACGCCTTGAGCCAGTTCGAATGCGCGACCATTTCGGCGTTGCAGGAAAAAGTGCTGCACGATCCGACCGCGTTCATGCAGTTGCTGCAGTTGCTGACGATCCCGGTCAGCGAGATGTTTCGCGATCCGTCGCACTTTCTGGCGATCCGCAAGGAAGTGGTGCCGCTGCTGCGCACCTATCCGTCGTTGAAGATCTGGATCGCCGGGTGCAGCACGGGTGAGGAGGTTTATTCGATGGCGATCCTGCTGCGCGAAGAAGGCCTGCTCGACCGCACGATCATCTACGCCACCGACATCAACCCGCGCTCGCTGGACAAGGCCAAGCAGGGGATTTTCTCGATGGAAAACGTGCGGGCCTACACCGCCAATTATCAGCAGGCCGGTGGCCAGCGCTCGTTCGCCGATTACTACACGGCCGCCTACGGCTACGCGATTTTCGACAAGAGCCTGTGTGAGAACGTGACCTTTGCCGACCACAGTCTGGCGACGGACAGCGTGTTCTCCGAAACCCAGTTGATTTCCTGCCGCAACGTGCTGATCTACTTCAACAAGAAACTTCAGGACCGCGCGTTCGGCCTGTTTCACGAATCGTTGTGTCATCGTGGCTTTCTGGTGCTGGGCAGCAAAGAGACGCTGGATTTTTCCGGCTACGCGAACCAGTTCGAACCGTTGGTCAAACAAGAACGGATCTACCGCAAATTATGAACGATGCTGTGGATTTGCCTCGTGTCGAGGCCATCGTGGTCGGTGCTTCGGCCGGCGGGGTCGAGGCTCTGCTGACATTGCTGGCGCCGCTGCGCCCGGGCTACGTGCTGCCGATCATTGTCGTGTTGCACCTGCCGGAGGAGCGCCGCAGTCAGTTGGCCGAGGTGTTCTCCCGGCGCCTGATGCTGCCGGTGGAAGAGGCGACGGACAAGCAGGATATCGTGCCCGGCACGGTTTATTTCGCGACTCCCGGATATCACTTGTCGGTAGAGCAGGATCGCAGTCTGTCGCTGAGTCTTGAAGACCGCGTGCACCACTCCCGACCGGCCATCGATTACCTGTTCGAATCGGCCGCCGACGTCTATGGCGAGTCGCTGGCCGCTGTGCTGCTGACCGGCGCCAACCACGATGGCGCTCGCGGCCTGGCGCAAGTCAAGCAGCGCGGCGGGCTGACCATCGTTCAGGACCCACAAGATGCACAGGTCGCCACCATGCCTCAGGCTGCGTTGAAGATTCAGCAGCCCGACCATGTCCTACCCATTCACGGCATCGGCCGTCTGCTTGTCGAGCTGGAACGAATCGCATGCTGAGTAATATCCAGGCCAAATTGCTGATCGTCGACGATCTGCCGGAGAACTTGCTGGCCCTCGAAGCGCTGATCAAGCGCGAGGACCGCACGGTCTATAAGGCGCTGTCGGCGGACGAAGCCCTGTCGCTGCTGCTGCAACACGAGTTCGCCATGGCCATCCTCGACGTGCAGATGCCGGGCATGAACGGCTTCGAGCTCGCCGAGCTGATGCGCGGCACCGAGAAAACCAAGAACATCCCGATCATTTTCGTCAGCGCCGCCGGCCGTGAACTGAACTACGCGTTCAAGGGCTACGAGAGCGGCGCGGTGGACTTCCTGCACAAGCCGCTGGACATCCACGCGGTGAAGAGCAAGGTCAACGTGTTCGTCGACCTGTACCGCCAGAGCAAGGCCATGAAGCAACAGGTCGAAGCTCTGGAGCAGGCCCGCCGCGAACAGGAGGCGTTGCTGCAACAACTGCAGAGCACGCAGCTGGAACTGGAGCAGGCGGTGCGCATGCGCGATGACTTCATGTCAATCGTCGCCCACGAAGTGCGCACACCGCTCAATGGCCTGATACTCGAAACCCAGTTGCGCAAGATGCACCTGGCGCGGGACAACGCCGCCGCGTTTACCCTCGACAAGATGCACGCGATGGTCGACCGCGACGAGCGCCAGATCAAAAGTCTGATCCGCCTGATCGAAGACATGCTAGACGTTTCGCGGATTCGCACCGGCAAGCTGTCGATCCGTCCGAATCGCTTCGACCTGACGCAACTGGTGGGCAACCTGCTGCAGAGTTTTGCGCCGCAAATGGAAGCGGCCGAGACCGAAGTCACCTTCAGCGCGCCAGAGCCGGTGGAAGGTCATTGGGACGAGTTCCGTATCGAGCAGGTGGTGTCCAATCTGCTGACCAACGCCTTGCGTTATGGGGGGCGCAGCCCGATTCAAGTGCGTGTCTACCGTGAGGGCGACGAGGCGCGGGTCGAGGTTCAGGATCGCGGCATCGGTATCAGTGAAGAGAACCAGAAACGTATTTTCCAGCAGTTCGAACGGGTCTCCGCCAAGACGGTAGTGGCTGGTCTCGGACTGGGTCTGTTCATTTCCGAGCAGATCGTCGCCGCCCATGGCGGCTCCATCGTCGTCGAGAGTCAAATCAACGAAGGCGCCCTGTTTCGCGTTTGTCTGCCAATCCAGGAAAACGGCACATCCGACGCAACCTCTGATTGACCGCACGGTCGTATCAGCAGCTATTGACCGAACAAAGGCTTCCCATGAGCGTAGATGCACAAGATGTAGTACTCGTCGTCGAGGACGAACCGGTTATCTTGATGGTGCTGACAGATTACCTGTCGGGGCAGGGGTACCGTGTGTTGCAGGCCGAAAACGGCGAGCAGGCGTTCGAGATTCTCGCGAGCAAGCCGCATCTGGACATGTTGATCACTGATTTTCGTCTGCCGGGTGGCATCTCCGGCGTGCAGATTGCTGAGCCGGCAGTCAAGCTGCGCCCGGACCTTAAGGTGATTTTCATCAGCGGCTATCCGCAGGAAATCCGCGAGACCGGCAGCCCGATCACGCGCAAGGCGCCGATCCTGGAAAAACCGTTCGATCTGGATGTGTTGCAGGAAAAGATTCAGGAATTGCTGGCCTGATCTAAAAACACTGAAATGCCCCTGTAGGAGCTGCCGCAAGCTGCGATCTTTTGATCTTCAAAACAAGATCAAAAGATCGCAGCTTGCGGCAGCTCCTACAGGTGTTTTGGGGGGTCAGTTTTTGATCATTTCCCGCACCTTGGCGGTCAGCAGATCAAAGGTGAACGGCTTGGTGATCATCTGCATGCCGGAGTCGAGGAAGCCGCCGCGCACGGCGGCGTGCTCGGCATATCCGGTGATGAACAACACCTTCAACCCCGGGCGGTACTGCCGACCGATTTCCGCCAGTTGCCGACCGTTCATGCCCGGCAGGCCGACGTCACTGATCAGCAGGTCGATGCGCTGCGCCGAGTTGAGGATCGGTACCGCGCCGTCGGCATCGCTGGCCTCGACGAACGCATAGCCCAATTCACTGAGCACAGCGCTGACCAACACGCGCACGGCGGGGTCGTCTTCGACGATCAGCACCGTTTCGCCATCCAGCGCATCCGGGGCTTGCTCGATACTGGAAACCGGATGGTCGAGTTCCTCGCCACGAAAACGCGGCAGGTACAGTTTGACCGTGGTGCCCTGATCGATTTCGCTGTCGATCGAGACGTGACCACGGGACTGTTTGCTGAAGCCATAAATCATCGACAAACCGAGCCCGGTGCCCTGGCCGATCGGTTTGGTGGTGAAAAACGGATCGAACGCGCGGTTGATCACGCTCTGCGGCATGCCGCTGCCGTTATCGATGACGCTGAGCATCACGTAATCGCCGGGTTCGAGATTGGTGTAGGACTCGGTGAATTCGCGGGCAAGCACCTGATTGCTGGTCGCGACCACCAATTTGCCGCCATCGGGCATGGCATCGCGCGCGTTGAGCGCCAGGTTGAGCAGGGCGCTTTCCAGTTGATTGGGGTCGGCTTCGGCCACCCACAATTTGTCGTCAAGGCGCATGTCCAGCTGGATGCTTTCGTTGAGGCTGCGTTGCAGCAACTCGCCCATCGACAGCACCAGGGTGTTCATCTGCACCGCTTTGGAGTCCAGTGACTGACGCCGCGAGAAGGCCAGCAAACGGTGGGTCAGGCCGGCAGCGCGGTTGGCCGAGGTCACGCCCAGATCGATCAGACTGTCGAGGTCATCGGTGCGGCCGCGAGCCAGCCGGCGGCGCAGCAATTCCAGGCTGCCGATAATGCCGGTCAGCATGTTGTTGAAGTCGTGGGCGATGCCGCCGGTGAGCTGGCCGACGGCTTCCATTTTCTGCGACTGGCGCAGCGCTTCTTCGTTGTGCCGAAGTTGCGCAGTACGCTCCTCGACCTGTTGCTCAAGGGTTTCCAGAGTCGATTGCAGGCGCTGCTCGCTTTCACTCAGATCGATCAGGCGGTCGCGAGCGTCGTACTGTCGTCGGCGCCCGCGCAGGGCCGTGGAGACCAGGCTGACCAGGGTCGCCGGATGAAACGGTCGCTCAAGAAAGGTGACATTGCCCAGCAATTTGCTCAGGCGCGAGGAGGGGCCTTGTTCCGGGCCACCGTGGTGGGTCAGCAGGACGATCGGCAGATCCGACCAGGTCGGCTGTTGTTCCAGGTACAGCAACAGCGTTTCCAGCTCCGGGCCGCGCAGGGCTTCGGTGGCAATCAGCAGCAGGCCGGCGCCGGGCTCCAGTTCGGCGCACAACGCCCCCAGATCAGTGGCGATCACGCCACCAAAACCCGCCTCATTGAGGATCATCAGTGCAACCTGGCTGTCACGACCCATGGGCGCCAGGATCAGCGCCCGTTCCGACAGCGGTACGGCGACCGTCACAAGCCTTCTTCCCGCAGCAGAGGGTTGCTCGCGCCGAGGTAGGTCGGTACGCCACGCAGCACACCCTGGAAGGCTTCCAGCGGTTCACCGATGGTCATGCCCTGAGTCGAAATGCGGTATTCGCGGATCGTCGATTCGTGGCTGCCGGTGCGCTTCTTGATGATCGAGATCGCCCGGCGAACCTTGCCCAGAGCTTCGAAGTAACGCAACAGAATCACCGTGTCGGCCAGGTAAGTGATGTCGACCGGCGCCTGCATGTCGCCCACCAGACCGTGCTGGGCGACGGTCATGAAAGTTGCCGCGCCTTTGCGGTTCAGATACAGCAGCAACTCGTGCATGTGCAGCACCAGCGCATTCTCTTCAGGCATCGCCGCCTGATAACCGTTGATGCTGTCGATCACCACGGTCTTGATGCTGCCTTCGTCGACGCAGCGACGCACCCGGTGAGAGAACTCGCCCGGGGACAGTTCGGCGGCGTCCACTTGCTCGATCAGCAGGTTGCCGGTGGCTTGCAGGGCCTTGAGGTCGATGCCGATGTTTTTCATGCGTTCGAACAGCAGGCCCAATTCTTCATCGAAGATAAACAGGGCGGCTTTTTCGCCGCGTGCCACGGCAGCGGCGGCGAAGATCATCGAGATCAGCGATTTGCCGGTCCCCGCCGGGCCGAGTATCAGCGTGCTGGAGCCGGTTTCGACACCGCCGCCCAGCAGTGCATCCATTTCCGGGATGCCGCTGCTCAGTTGCAGGCGCGGGTAGTCACTGCGATGTTCGGCGGCCACCAGACGCGGGAACACATGCACACCGTCGCCCATGATGGTGAAGTCATGGAAGCCACCACGGTATTTCTGGCCGCGGTACTTGATCACCCGGATGCGTCGGCGCTCGGCGCCATAGTTGGGCGTCAGCTCTTCGAGGCGGATTACCCCGTGGGCGACGCTGTGCACGGTCTTGTCGAGGGACTCGGTGGTCAGGTCGTCGAGCAGCAGGACCGTGGCGTCGTAACGTACGAAATAGTGTTTGATGGCCAGAATCTGTCGACGGTAACGCAGAGAGCTTTGCGCCAGCAGGCGAATCTCCGACAGGCTGTCGAGCACCACGCGGGTCGGCTTGAAGCGTTCGACCACTTCGAAAATCTGCTTGGTGGCTTCGCCCAGCTCAAGGTCGGAGGAGTACAGCAGGCTTTGTTGATGCTCGGCGTTGAGCAGACTTTCCGGCGGTGTCAGCTCGAAGATTTCGATGTTTTCGTTCAGTTCCCAGCCGTGGGAGGCCGCGCCCTGACGCAGTTCACGCTCGGTTTCCGACAGCGTGATGTACAGACAGCGTTCGCCGGCGCGGGCGCCAGCCAACAAAAAATGCAACGCGACGGTGGTTTTGCCTGTGCCGGGTTCACCCTCGAGCAAAAACACATGACCTCGGGACAGACCGCCGGCCAGGATGTCATCCAGGCCGGCGATGCCGGTGGCGGCTTTTGCACTGATCAACTCGTTGGACGTAGACAAAGAATGCCCTCTCATGACTAGGGGAATCGAGGCAGCAGGCTGTACAAGCCGTTGTGCACTACCTGATTACTTGACCGCTGCGTGTCATGACGGTTCCGAGGTTTCGATATCAACGTGTCATTGATCACACTGGCAGCGGCTCAAAGCCCTTGCTGCAAGGCCGGGTCGTCAGGGTTCATCTGTTCCAGTTGCGCCAGCAGGATCTGCACGTTCTGCAACTGGCCGCTTTCCTTCCAGTAATTGATCAGCAGCACCCGGGCCTTGCGGTCGGCGGGATGGCGTTGCACCACTTCCTGCAATTGCTTTTGCGCTGCTTCCAGTTCTTCGGCGGCGTGCAGAGTGGTCGCCAGGTCGTAACGGTAGTCCTTGTTGTCAGGCTCCAGTTCGACAGCTTTGGACAAACCGAGCAGGGCGAACTCACGCTGGCCGTGGTGCAGCAGCCACAGGCCCAGCGCGTGCTGCAGATAGGCGGAACTGGGCTGGCTTTGCAATTGCCTGGCGAGCAATTGGCGGGCGGCGTCGCTCTGGCCCTGACGGTCGAGGACATCGATCTGCATCACCAGCGCCGGCAGGTTTCCCGGTTCCAGACGCAGGGTGTTGTCGAGCGCTTGCTGGGCCTGTTTCAGTTCGGCGTTGTGCAGATACAGGCGGGCGAGCTGGGCGTAGGTCGCGGCGCTTTCCGGTTGGCCTTTGAGCACCTGTTCCCAGCCATCGATCGCTTGCTGCAGCGGGGCGAAATACAGACCGAGTTCATCCGGTGTCAGGCCCAGCAGGGCGTTGATCGCGGCGAAGCGCACGCTTTGGTCTTCATCGTCGAGCATCGGCCCGAGCAACAGGCTGCGCTGGCCGCCGGGCACCAGGCCCACGATGCTTTGAATCGCCGCCAGCCGCACCTCGGGGGCTTCGTTCTGCAGATGGGCATCGGCCAGTTTCAGGGCTTGTGGGCTTGGGTAATTAGGCAACTCGGCCAGCAGCCAGACACTGCGCTTGACCGACAGGTCCGGACGGCCCAGTTGTTGATACAACTGCCGTGCCGCCCCCGGCTGACCGGAGCGGGCCGCGGTGAGGGCTTCGCTGTAGCCGCGTTTGATCGCTTCGGGTACGACCGGCGCGGTGGTGCGCAGGGATAGCCAGGCAACGACGATGAGCAGCACGAGGCCAAGGCTGATGAGCAGGTAGCGGCGGGACTGAGGCATGCGATTTCCGTGAACGGGTGTTCTTTAGCAGAGGGGCAAGCTTCGGTCAGACAAGGCCATCAGTCAAACCCGGGCTTGCGAATTGATCTGCAGGAGCTGCAGCAGGCTGCGATCTTTTGATGTTGCTTCTAAAAACAAGATCAAAAGATCGCAGCCTGCGGCAGCTCCTACAGGGGGCTGGCACAAAAAAGCCCCGCGACCGAATGATACGCGGGGCAAAAAATTGGTTGGTTGCGGCCAACCAAAGGAGCTCGTTGGAAAACGTTACTTGCTGGCGACGGTTTCCGGCTGCCAGCCACCACCCAAGGCCTTGTAGATTGCGACGATGCCGCGATACAGATCGACTTCGGCCTGGGCCTGGCTGTCTTCGGCGTTCAGGCGTTCGCGCTGGGCGTCGAGCAGCACCAGGAAGTCGGTGGTGCCTTCGCGGTAGCGGATTTCTGCCAGATCGGCAGCCTTGCGGCTCGATTCACTCTGGCGGATCAGCGAGATCAGCCGTTGCTGACGCTTGCCGTAATCGCTGAAGGCGTTTTCCGATTCTTCCAGGGCCAGCAGCACTTGTTGCTCGTAGGTCGCCAGTGCGCCTTCGGCATCGGCATCGGCGCCGCGCAAACGCGCACGCACGCTGCCGAGGTCGAACGCCGCCCAGGTGATGCTCGGGCCGAGCGCCCAGGCGTTGGCCGCCGAGGAACCGATCTGCGAACCCCGCCCGGCCGTCCAGCCGAGGAAGCCGCTGAGGCTGACCCGAGGGAACAGATCGGCCTTGGCCACGCCGATTCGCGCGGTGGCCGAAGCCAGTTTGCGTTCAGCACTGAGGATGTCCGGACGCCGTTGCAGCAGCTCGCCCGGGTCACCGATCGGCAAGGCCTTGGCAATGGCCGGCAAGTCTTTCGGACTCAGGTCGACGGTCAGTTTGTCCGGGCGCTCACCCAGCAGGGTGGCGATGCGATTCTTCTGCCGAACCTGTTCGGCCTGCAGTTGCGGCACGCTGGCTTCAACCGAGGCCAGACGCGCATCGGCACGTTCGACGTCGAGCTGATCGCCCACGCCGGCGTCACGCAGGCTGATGGTGATCTTGCGCGACTCCTGCTGGTTTTCCAGGTTGGCCACCGCGATCTTTTCCCGCAGCTGCGCACCACGCAATTGACCGTAGGCGTCGACCAGTTCGGCAATCATGGTGACTTGCAGTTGGTACAGGTCGGCTTCGGCCGCTTGCTGGTCGGCGTCGCTGGCTTCCAGATTGCGCTGGATGCGTCCGAACAAGTCCAGCTCCCAGGCCATGTCCAGCCCCAGGTCATAGCGTTCGCTGTTGACCCGGCGGGTGGTCTGGCCGGGGATTTGTCCCTTGGCGAGATCACTGCTGGCGCGGCTGGTGATGGTCGGCATTGCATCGTTGCTGACGTCGTCGCGGATCGCCCGGGCGGCTTTCCAGCGAGCGAACGCCACACGCAATTCGCGGTTGCCTTGCAGCGATTGAGTCACCAACTGGTTGAGGGTCGGATCGTCGAATTGCTGCCACCAGATGCCTTCGAATTTCGCACGGTCGAAGTTCTTTTGCCCGGCGGCGCCGTCGGTGGCGGTCGTGATGTTGGCCGCCTCCGTGGCAGGGGTCTTGTAGTCGGGGCCGACGGCGCAGGCGCTCAACGCCAGCACCAGCAGACTCGGCAGGAAGACTTTCAGACTCATTGTTGCGCCTCCAGTGGCTGTTGAAGATTGTTCGCCTTGGCCGCTTTGCGGGCTTCGCCACGCTCGACGAAATTACGAATCAGCACGTAGAACACTGGCGTCAGCAACAGACCGAAGAAGGTCACCCCGAGCATCCCGGAGAACACCGCCACACCCATGGCGTGACGCATCTCGGCACCGGCACCGCTGGAGAACACCAATGGCACCACACCCATGATGAACGCGAAGGAGGTCATCAGGATCGGCCGCAGACGCAGACGGCAGGCTTCCAGTACCGCGGCCAGCGGGTCGAGACCTTCCAGCTGTTTATCCTTGGCGAATTCGACGATCAGAATCGCGTTCTTACAGGCAAGTCCCACCAGTACGATCAAGCCGATCTGGGTGAAGATGTTGTTGTCGCCGCCGGAGACGATCACCCCGGTGATGGCCGACAGCAGGGTCATCGGTACGATCAGGATCACCGCCAGTGGCAGGCTCCAGCTTTCGTATTGAGCGGCGAGCACCAGGAACGCCAGCAGTACGCAGAGCGGGAACACGAACAGCGCGGTGTTGCCGGACAGGATCTGCTGGTAGGTCAGGTCGGTCCACTCGTAGGTCATGCCGTTCGGCAGTTCATCCTTGAGCAGTTTCTCGATGGCTTTTTCGGCCTGGCCGGAGCTGTAGCCGGGGGCTGCCGCACCGTTGATTTCAGCGGTGATGAAGCCGTTGTAGTGCATTACGCGATCCGGGCCCGAGGTGTCGCTGACCTTGATGAAGGTCGCCAGCGGGATCATTTCGCCCTTGTTGTTGCGCACTTTCAGCTGGCCGATCTGGTCGGATTCGAGACGGAACTGCTGTTCAGCCTGAACGTTGACCTGATAGGTGCGCCCGAAGCGGTTGAAGTCGTTGGCATACAGCGAACCCAGGTAGATCTGCAGGGTGTCGAAGATGTCGCTGACAGCCACGCCGTGGGTCTTGGCTTTTTCGCGGTCGATGGCGGCATCGACCTGTGGCACGTTCACCGTGTAACTGGTGAACAGCCCGGCCAGTTCAGGCACGTTATGGCTCTTGGCGATGATGTTCATGGTTTCCTTGTACAGCTCGTCGTAGCCCAGGTTGCCCCGGTCTTCGATTTGCAGGCGGAAACCACCAATGGTGCCCAGGCCTTGTACCGGCGGTGGCGGGAAGATCGCCATGTACGCTTCCTGAATGTTCGCGTACTGGCCGTTCAGGGCGCCGGCGATGGCACCGGCGGACATGCTCGGGTCTTTACGCTCGTCGAACGGTTTCAGGGTCACGAACACGATGCCGGCGTTCGGGCTGTTGGTGAAGCCGTTGATCGACAGACCGGGGAACGCTACGGCGCTTTCCACGCCTGGCTGTTTCAGGGCCAGGTCGGACATGCGCTTGATCACGTCTTCGGTACGATCCAGGCTTGCGGCGTCCGGCAGTTGCGCGAAGGCCACCAGGTATTGTTTGTCCTGGCCCGGTACGAAACCGGTCGGGGTGTTGGCGAAACCGAAGAACGTCAGCACCATCAGGCCTGCATACAGGAACAGGGCGATGCCGCTGCCACGGATGACCCGGCGTACAGTACCGACGTAGCCATGGCTGGCCTTGTCAAAGAAGCGGTTGAACGGACGGAACAGCCAGCCACCGAAGATCTTGTCCAGCACTTTGGAGAAGCGGTCTTTCGGTGCGTCATGACTTTTCAGCAACACCGCCGCCAGTGCTGGCGACAGGGTCAGCGAGTTGAACGCCGAGATCACGGTCGAGATCGCAATGGTCAGCGCGAACTGCTTGTAGAACTGCCCGGTGAGGCCGGAGATGAACGCCGCCGGAATAAACACCGCACACAACACCAGCGCCGTCGCGATGATCGGGCCGGTCACTTCGCCCATGGCCTTTTTGGTCGCATCGAAGGGGTTGAGCCCCAGTTCAATGTTGCGCTCGACGTTCTCCACCACCACGATGGCGTCGTCCACCACGATCCCGATCGCCAGTACCAGGCCGAACAGCGACAGGGCGTTGAGCGAGAAGCCGAACAGGTGCATCACCGCAAACGTACCGATCAACGATACCGGCACCGCCACCAACGGAATGATCGAGGCGCGCCAGGTCTGCAGGAACAGAATCACCACCAGCACCACGAGGATCAGCGCTTCGAAGAGGGTGTGAACCACCGCCTCGATCGAGCCGCGCACGAAGATCGTCGGGTCATAGACGATGCTGTAGTCCATGCCTTGCGGGAAGCCTTTCTTCAGCTCTTCCATCTTGTCGCGAACTTCGTTCGAGATCTGGATGGCGTTGGAGCCTGGACGCTGGAAGATCGGGATCGCCACCGCCGGCTGATTGTTCAGCAACGAGCGCAGGGCGTACTGGCTGGACCCCAGCTCGACGCGAGCGATGTCTTTGAGGCGGGTGATCTCGCCATTGTCGCCGGAGCGAATGATGATGTTCTCGAACTCTTCCTCGGAGACCAGACGGCCCTGCGTGTTGACCGACAGCTGGAAGCTCTGCGCATTCGGGGCAGGGGGTGCACCGAGTTGACCGGCCGCCACCTGACGGTTCTGTTCACGAATCGCCGTCACCACATCGGTGGCGGTCAGGTTACGCGAAGCGGTCTTGTTCGGATCGAGCCAGACCCGCAGCGAGTAGTCGCCCATACCGAACAGCTGCACGTCACCGACACCGCCCAACCGCGCGAGCTCATCCTTGATGTTGAGGATCGCGTAGTTGGAGAGGTAGAGCATGTCGTAGCGTTTGTCCGGCGAGGTCAAGTGCACAACCATGGTCAGGTCGGGCGACGCCTTGTCGACGGTGATACCGATGCGCGTCACTTCTTCTGGAAGTTTCGGTTCGGTACGGGTCACCCGGTTTTGCACCTGTACCTGCGCGTTGTCCAGGTCGGTGCCCAGGGCGAAGGTGATGGTCAGGGTGATCTTGCCGTCAGCAGTGGACTGCGAGGACATGTACAGCATGTTCTCGACGCCGGTGATGGCTTGCTCCAGTGGAGCGGCCACGGTTTCACCGATGACTTTGGGGTTGGCGCCCGGGAAGTTGGCACGTACCACCACGGTTGGCGGCACGACTTCCGGGTATTCGCTGATCGGTAGCTGGAACAGCGAGATCGCACCGGCGATCAGGATCAACAGCGAGAGCACCGCTGCGAAGATCGGCCGTGAAATGAAGAATTGGGAAAAATTCATCGGAGTTGTCGTCCCTTAACCGCGTGGGGTCGTAGCAGCCAGCTTCACAACCGATCCCGGCGCGCCTTTGGCAGGTGCGACTTTGGGCAGGTTGCTGGCTTCCAGCGCTTGACGTTGTTGAGCCAGGGCGGCAATGGTCTGCTCGCTGGCCATCGGGATCACTTCAGGGGTCACCGGCGAACCAGGACGTACCCGCTGCAGGCCCTTGACGATGATCGTGTCGTCCTTGTTCAGGCCGGTGCGCACGATGCGCAGGCCCTCGATCTTCGGACCGAGTTCGACGGCGCGGTAGACGGTTTTGTTGTCCGCATCCATCACCAGCACGAACTTCTTGCCCAGGTCGGTGCCGACCGCTTCGTCATTGATCAGCATGGCGTTGTAGGTGCCGCTGCCGACCAGTTTCAGTCGTGCGTACAGGCCCGGGGTGTAGGTGCCGTCGCTGTTGTCGAACAC
Source organism: Pseudomonas serboccidentalis (assembly GCF_028830055.1). Classification (NCBI taxonomy): domain Bacteria; kingdom Pseudomonadati; phylum Pseudomonadota; class Gammaproteobacteria; order Pseudomonadales; family Pseudomonadaceae; genus Pseudomonas; species Pseudomonas serboccidentalis. The sequence continues at coordinate 5,347,850 of NZ_CP101655.1, read as the reverse complement.
GGCGCGACCACGGATGGTGCCGGTTTTCGGGTTGACCTGGTTATCGACGAAGTTCATCTGGCCCAGGTGCGGATTGCCGTCTTCGTTGGACAGGCCCATGTACACCGGAGTGGTGGCGCCGCGCTGACCGTTACGGGCGAGTTGGGTGTATTTGAGGAACACACGCTCGTCAGCATCGAAGTAGGCGTAGACCTTGTCGGTGGACACTACGCTGGTCAGCGGGGTGGTATCGGCGGTGACCAGGTTGCCGGCGGTGATCTCGGCACGGCTGACGCGGCCGCTGATCGGCGCGGTCACGCGGGTGAAGCTCAGGTTCAGTTTGGCCAGGTCCAGCTGCGCTTGCAGGGCACCGACAGCGGCGCGGGCCTCTTGTGCAGCGCTGGTGCGCGAGTCGGCCAGTTCAGCAGAGATGGCGTTGCTGGCACGCAGGCGTTCACCACGTCCGGCTTCGTTTTCACTGCGAGTGGCGTTGGCGCGGGCCTGGGCGACCAGGGCTTCGAGGCGGCGAACCTCGGCCTGGAACGGGCGCGGGTCGATCTGGAACAGCAGGTCGCCTTTCTTGACCAGCGCGCCTTCGGTGAAAGCGACCTCGTCGATCTGGCCGGAGACCCGAGGACGGATTTCAACGGTTTCCGGCGCCTCAAGGCGCCCGGTGAATTCGTCCCACTCGTTGACCGGTTGCTCCAGCACCTTGGCCACGCTGACTTTGGCAGCAGGCATAGTGGCGGCAGTCTCCGGAGTCTTGCCGCAGGCGCTCATCACCAGTACGGCCAACAGGGCCAACGGGAAGCGCAAATGTTTGAGTGACTGTTCCATGGAATCATCCGCCAAAGTATTGAAGATGGGCGGATGATGCTCGGCGGGGTGTGATGGCACGAATCGAATGAAGCAAAGGTAACTATCATTCGGAATGATATAAGACCGATTCGAGCCCTCTAGCATGCACCTTTCGTTAGGGTGCTATCAATCGGTTTGATGACAAATGTGTGTTGTGTGGCGAGTAAAAGTACCAAGGGTTTATCAGAAGCAGGTTGCACAAACAAAGAGACGGCCATGAAGGCCGTCTCGATCAACAGTTGCAGGCTGACTCAGTTGTTACCTTTGCGGTTCGGCCCGAAACGGTTCGGACCTGGCTGGCTGTCTTGCACCAGGAACACCAGGTTGACGATTGGCAGCAGCAACCACCAACCGCTGCGGTCGGTGTCGTGCATGCGGCGCGCACCGACGGCAATGCTCGGCAGGAACATCGCCAGGTTGTAGAGGTTGGCAAGGATGCCCTTGGTATTGAGCATGGCGTCGAGGACACCCATGACAATGCAGATACCCAGGTTGATCAGCGCGAACATCCAGTATTCGCGGCGAGTGGCACGCCCTTGGAATACGGCGTAATTCTTCAGTGCTTCCATGTAAGGGTTGCCCGTCGTGATGGCGGGGCCGCTTGCAAAGGACTGTTGAGTGGCCTGAGGCGCACCGCACTGTGGGCATGCCACGGCAAGGCTACTAATTTCCTTGGCGCAACCGCGGCAGAAAACCATGCTCATATTTTTTCCCTAAAATTATTCAATCGATAGACAGGACAAAACGAACGCGGCAAGGCCTGACAAAATGATGCCGGCGATCGCGAGGTTTCTTCCTGGGTGTTTTTGGTTGATACAGACGATGCCGCAGGTGAGGCCCGCAAGGCTGAAGATGCCCACACCGACAATCGCATCCCGGTCCCATTCGGAGTCATCAAACAGGGTCAGTGCGCTGATGATCCCGAGGATCAATGAAACGATGGCCAGCCAGGGTATTTCGGCTTGCGTTTGCGGCACAGAGGCCTGTTGGGCAGCCCCGCATTGGGGGCAGGTGAGCGCCGTTTCGTGTAGCTCCTTGGCGCAAGCACGACAATAGACCATTGCCATCGTTTTCCTTAACTGAGTGCGAATGCCCGACCCTCCATCGGTCGGGGCGGCGGTAAGTTATACTTTATTACCGGATTTGTCATTATCACTTTGCCATCATGGCTGCTGGACTGGCAGAGACTCGCAAGACACCCACAGACGGAAACGGATCGTGCGCGCGATCACCGAAGAGTAAACGACGTTTAAATGAACAATTCTACGACTACAGCCAGCGGCAATTGGTACGCGGTGATTGCCTTGGCACTGGCTGCGTTTGTGTTCAACACCACCGAGTTTGTGCCCGTCGGTCTGTTGAGTTCGATCGGCAACAGCTTCGACATGTCGACCGCGCAGGTCGGCCTGATGTTGACCATCTACGCGTGGGTGGTGTCTCTGACGTCGTTGCCGATCATGTTGCTGACGCGCAACGTCGAACGACGAAAGCTATTGATCGTGCTGTTCGGGATGTTTATCGCCAGTCATATCCTGTCGAGTCTGGCGACCAGCTTCGGTCTGCTGCTGGTGAGCCGGATCGGCGTGGCGTTATCGCACGCGCTGTTCTGGTCGATCACCGCGTCTCTGGCCGTGCGTCTGGCACCACCGGGCAAACAGGTTCAGGCCCTGGGCTTGCTGGCAACCGGTACTTCGCTGGCGATGGTGTTGGGGATTCCCCTGGGTCGGTTGTTGGGCGAAGCCATGGGCTGGCGCACCACATTCATCGTGATCGCGGCGTTCGCGGCCACGCTGATGCTTTGCCTGACGAGGGTTCTGCCGTTGTTGCCCAGTCAGAATTCGGGCTCGCTCAAAAGTCTGCCGATATTGTTGAAGCGGCCTGCGCTGGTGGCGATCTATATCCTGACCGCCATGGTCGTGACGGCACAGTTCACCGCTTACAGCTACATCGAGCCTTTTATTCTGACCGTGGCGGGCATGAGTGGCGATGTGGTGACGTTCATCCTGTTGTTATTCGGTGGCGCCGGTATTTTCGGCTCGCTGCTGTTCAGCTACGTGCACAGCTATAACCCTCAGCGCTTTTTGATCGTGTGCGTGTCGTTGCTCATTTTGTGCCTGGCATTGCTGTTGCCTTTGAGCGGCAAGGTCTCGTACCTCGGCACGCTGAGCCTGTTCTGGGGCATGGCGATCATGGGCTTCGGGCTGGCGTTGCAGTCGAAAGTCCTGACGCTGGCGCCGGATGCCACCGATGTGGCGATGGCGCTGTTTTCAGGGATCTACAACATCGGTATCGGTGGCGGGGCACTGGTAGGAAGTTGGGTCGGCAGTCAGCTGGGCTTCGCTTACATCGGGGTCGTGGGTGGCGTGCTGGCGGCTTTGGCGCTGTCGTTTTACTGCCTGTCGGCTTATCGCATCGCCCGGGCCGAGGCTTGAGTTCGAAGCCTTGCGTTCGCCGACAGGCGCCTTTTCATTTCGAGCGCTGACCCACCGTGCTGCCGGCCGGCATCACATCGATGGATAGTCGCAGGCCGGTTCGCAACCCTGTTCCAACAGGCTGAAACGACAGGCGTTGCCACCGCTGCGTTTGGCCTCATACATCGCACTGTCGGCGCGTTCGAGCAACTGCTCAACGTTCGCGCCATCCGCCGGGTACAGACTGATACCGACGCTGATATGCGTCTCGATCCGTTGATTGTCGATCATGAAGGGTTGCGCGATGGCGGCGATCAGTTTGTTCGCCAACGCCTGGATCAGTTCGATCCGGTCCATGCCGCAAACCAGGATCGCGAACTCGTCGCCGCTCAGGCGCGAGACCACGTCTGACCTGCGCACCGACTGTCCCAGGCGCTCGGCCACGGCCACCAGCAGCCGGTCGCCGCAGGCGTGGCCCAGCGTGTCGTTGACGCATTTGAAACGGTCCAGATCGATGAACATCAACGCCAGGGACTGATGATGACGGGCGGCGGAAATGATCGCCTGATTGAGCAGGTTCAGAAACAACACCCGGTTGGGCAATCCGGTCAAGGCGTCATGGAACGCCAGCTTCTGCATCGCGGCGCGTTCTTCATCCATGACCTTGAAGTTGTGCAGGATGGAGATGAAATGGGTCACGGCGCCGTGAGGGTCGAGCACAGGAGTGATGACCTGGTTGACGATGCAAGTGCCGCCATCCTTGCGACGTTCGACCATTTCCCCCTGCCAGGTCACTCCGGCCAGGATTGTCATCCATAGATGGCGATAGAACGTGGTGTCTTGGCGTCCCGATGACAGCAGATGTGGCGTTTTACCCACCAGCTCCGGCTTGGAGTAGCCGCTCAGCAAGCAGAATGCTTTGTTGATCCAGACAATGCATCCCGTGCGCTCTGTTATCAAAACCGGATTTGTCGCGGCGTCCAATGCCCTCACCAGTACTTGCTGGTCATTTTCGATCATTGCACCCCTCCGATTGCAGTTGACGCGCAATCCCTGACTTCAGGCTAGGTCAGTGCACCGCGGATTTATTGATCAAAATCAACCTTTGCGCTTGTATACCCATCGTCAAACGCGGTCACGGCGTGAGCACAATCGCACCGTTGAATTGCCCTGCGCGTAAAATCGCCAGGGCCTGGTTGGCGTCCTCCAGGGCAAACCGGGTGATATCGCAGTGCACCGGCGTGTGTTGCAACTCCTGGAAAAACGCGCTGCCGTCTTCGCGTGTCAGGTTGGCCACCGAGCGAACACTGCGTTCACCCCACAACAGTCGATAGGGGAACGCCGGAATGTCGCTCATGTGGATCCCGGCGCAAATGACGCATCCCCCCTTGACGGTCACCGCCAGCGCTGCCGGCACCAGTGCGCCCACCGGGGCAAAGATCAGGCTGGCGTCAAGCAGGTGTGGCGGTGCCCGGTCGGACGGTCCGGCCCATTCCGCGCCCAGAGAGCGGGCGTAGGCTTGACCTTCGTCGTCATCGGGACGGGTGAAGGCGTACACCTGCTGGCCACGCCCGAGCGCCACTTGTATCGCCAGATGCGCAGCAGCGCCGAACCCATAAAGCCCAAGATGCTGAGCCCCCCGGGTCATTTGCAGCGCTCGAAAGCCGATCAGTCCGGCACACAGCATGGGCGCCGCCTGCAGGTCTGAAAGCGTGTGAGGGAGAGCAAAGCAGAAACGCGGATCGGCAACGGTGTATTCAGCATAGCCACCGTCCAGGTGACATCCGGTAAAGCGTGCCTGATCGCACAGGTTCTCCTGGCCCGAGCGACAGAACGCACACTCACCGCATGTCCAGCCCAGCCATGGCACACCCACCCGCCGACCGATCCAGTCGGGCGTGACCTCTCGGCCCACCGCCGTGACCAGACCGACGATTTCGTGGCCCGGCACCCTGGGGAACACGGCTTGCGGCAATTCGCCGTCGAGCAAATGCAAGTCGGTGCGACACACGCCGCAGGCCAGCACTTTAAGCAAAACCTGATCGGCGGCGGGGGACGGGACTGGGCGTTCTTCGAGTCTCAGCGATTGGCCGGGGGCGTGCAGAACCATGGCGCGCATGAGCAAACTCCTGAATGTGCGACAAGCATAGGTGTCTTGGCTTCGCACGTGCTTTTCATTCGGCCTTTGAGCGGGATTACGGACAGACGGGGTGCCCGGTTTTCGGAGGCGCGGGTAGCGTCGCCTCTATTGAGCTTCAGGGGTGGCCGCAAGACTTGATGTAGATCAAGTCTTGCGCGTAGCAGGCTTCCAGAATCGACCGATGACAATGGGTCAATCGGCCTTTCGCGGAGGACTTCATGAGTGATTTTTTAAATGCCGAGCAATTGGAAGGGGTGGACGCCTATTGGCGTGCCTCCAACTACCTGGCCGTGGGGCAGATTTATCTGAAGGACAATCCGCTGTTGCGCGAGCCGTTGACGCTGGCCCATATAAAACCGCGATTGCTGGGGCATTGGGGGACTACGCCGGGGCTGAACCTGATCTATGCCCACCTCAATCGCCTGATCATTCAATATGACCTCAACGCGTTATTCGTCGCAGGGCCCGGGCATGGCGGGCCTGCACTGGTGGCGCAGACCTACCTGGAAGGGACTTACACCGAGTGCTATCCCTCGGTGGAGCGCAATGCCAACGGCCTGCAACGCTTGTTTCGGCAGTTCTCATGGCCCTACGGGATTTCCAGCCATGTATCGGCGCAGGTGCCGGGGTCGATCCACGAGGGCGGCGAGCTGGGTTACAGCCTGGCCCATGCCTATGGGGCGGCGTTCGATAATCCGGACCTGATCGTGGCGTGCGTGATTGGTGATGGCGAGGCCGAAACCGGTACGCTGGCGGCCAGTTGGCATTCCAACAAGTTCCTCGACCCGGCGCGTGATGGCGCGGTGCTGCCGATCCTGCACCTCAACGGCTACAAGATCGCCAACCCGACGATTCTGTCCTGCATCAGCGAGGAAGAGCTGTCGGCCCTGATGTATGGCTATGGATACGATCCGTACTTTGTCGAAGGTGATGACCCGGCACAGGTACATCAGGATCTCGCCAGAACGCTGGACACCATCATTGTTAAAATCCGCGACATCCAGCGCCTGTCGCGTCAGCCCGCCGCCACTGCGCAGCGGCCCCTTTGGCCAATGTTGGTGCTGCGCACGCCCAAAGGCTGGACCGGCCCGAAATTCGTCGACGGCCATCGTGTGGAAGGGACCTGGCGCGCGCATCAAGTGCCATTGGCGGATTTCCAGCAACCGCTGCATGTGCGTCAGTTGGAAGACTGGATGAGCAGCTACCGTCCTGACGAACTGTTTGACGACAACGGCGCCTTGATCCCAGAAATAGCGGCGCTGGCACCCACCGGTCATCGACGCATGAGCGCCAACCCGCACGCTAACGGTGGCCTGGTGCAGCCGCTGAACCTGCCACGCTTTACCGATTATGCCGTGGCGCTGTCGGCGCCGGGCGCCATGCGCGCGGAAGCGACCCGAATACTCGGGACGTTTTTGCGTGACGTGATGAAAGACAACCGGCAATCGAACAACTTTCGGTTGTTTGGCCCGGACGAAACCGCCTCAAATCGACTGGACGCTGTCTACGAGGTGACCGCCAAGGCATGGATGGAGCCTTTGCACACCGAGGACATCAACCTGGCCCCTGACGGTCGCGTGATGGAAATCCTCAGCGAGCAAGTGTGCGAGGGGTGGCTTGAAGGCTATTTGCTGACCGGTCGCCACGGTTTGCTGTCGTGTTACGAGGCCTTTATCCATATCGTCGACTCGATGGTCAATCAGCATGCCAAATGGCTGAAAACCGCCGCCGAAGTGCCTTGGCGAAAACCCGTTGCGTCGTTGAATTTCCTGCTCACGTCACACGTCTGGCGTCAGGACCACAACGGATTTTCTCACCAGGATCCGGGGTTCATCGATTTGGTGGCGAACAAAAAGTCGGACATCGCACGCATCTACCTTCCACCCGATGCCAATTGCCTGTTGTCAGTGGTCAATCATTGCCTCAAAAGCCGTGACTACATCAATGTCATCGTCGCTGGCAAACAGCCGGAATGGCAGTGGCTGGACATCAATGCAGCGTTGCGTCATTGCCAGACAGGCATCGGCCGCTGGGAATGGGCCTGTCACAACGACGAACAACCTGACGTGGTCATGGCTTGCGCTGGCGATGTACCGACCCTGGAAACCCTCGCTGCCGTGACCCTCTTGCGTGGCTACGTCCCGGACTTGCGCGTGAGGGTGATCAACGTCGTGGATTTGATGGTGCTGCAGCCAGGGTGGCAACACCCCCATGGTTTGCCGGACCGTCATTTCGATGACCTGTTTACCCTCGACAAACCGGTGATTTTCGCTTTCCACGGCTACCCGGCGTTGATCCATCGCCTGCTGTACAAGCGCGCCAGTCACGATAATTTCCACGTGCGTGGCTTCAAGGAGGAGGGCGCCACCACCACTCCGTTCGACATGGCGGTCATCAACAACCTGGACCGTTATCAACTGGCGCTGGATGTGATCGAGCGTGTTCCCCGGCTGCACGCGCAGGTGCCGACCGCCAGAGCCCGCTACTGGTCGATGATGGAGAAACACAAGCTCTACCTCATCGAACATGGCGAGGACCTGCCCGAGGTACTGAACTGGCAGTGGACGCCGCCGGTTGTCGACTGAGCGGCTATTTGCTCTTCCAGTATTTCTGCATTTCGAGGAACAGGAAGGAGGCGGTCCAGGTGATCAGCACCAGGCCCGTCAAAGCCTCCAGACCGGTGAGGTACTTGAGATTGCCGACCGGGGCAATGTCACCAAAACCGATGGTCGTGTAGGTCGTGAAGGAGAAGTACACGCAGTCCATATACGAGCCGTCAAAGCTGCCCGTGAGGCGCCCCCAATCGCCGGACCGCGACATCAGGAAGTAGACCAGGGCGAAACACCAGACCTCTATGGCATGAGCCAGCAGCCCGCCGAACACCCCGACGACGATGCGGAACCGACTCCAGTTTTTCAGTTTCGGCAGCCAGTCGTTCAGGCGTGAAAGGCATTCGTAGTGAATCAACACGGCGGCGATCACCACCAGGGTGTTGATCAGGGTGACGACCAGCATGGCGACTCTCCGGCATCAGATGGCGACCGCAGCCAGGGTGATCGGCACCGTGAGCTTATGCCAGCAGCAGATGATCTTCGACTCTGCTAACGCCGGGCACCGACCAGGCGGCTCGTTCTGCGATCTGGCGCTCGCGCCACAAATGGACGCGGCCTTCGAGCTTCACAACGTCGCCTTCGACGTTGACGCGAATATCCTGAGCCTCCACTTCGGCGTTGCGCTTGAGTGCGGCTTCAATGCGCTGCTGGATATCAAAAACGTCCAGCCGTGGGCGCAGGATCAGACGATTGTCCACGCCGATTACACCGGACAACTTGCGGACACAACGCTCTACGGTTTCCTTCTGGTATTGCCAGTCCACTTCACCTTCAAGCGTGACCCGGCCGTGTTGCACGATGACTTTGACGTCGCCTTCGGGAACGTCGGAACTCCAGTGAATGATTTTCAACGCGCGCCTGGCGATGGTGTCGTCCTCCGTTCCCGAATTGGCGTTCAGCTTTACCTCGATTTCTTCGGCCAGTGCACGCACACCTTTGATGCTTTTCACCACACGTTCTGCAGTGACTTTCTGAGCGTAGCTGTTGACGTGCCCGCAGAGCGTGACAACACCGTTATCTACGCTGACCCCGATGTTGGCGGCATTGATTTCAGGCTGGAATTCGAGTTCTTCCAGAATGGTTTTGCGCAGATTCAAATCGCTCATGGCGGCGTTCTCTCTTCGGCGTGAGGCTCACGAACGGTGAGCACCCGGTCAGTTCTTTTCTACGCCTGAACACCGGAAAATCATTGAGCTATATCAACAATGCCCCTTTGCCTGGCGATTGAACGATGCGGCCATTAGTTGACAAAAATCAGAGCCGGCAGCAAGTGACGACAGATACTCGAACTATCGATTCAGCAGAGTCGCGATCAATCAAGGGGAAAGCCATGAACACGCGCTGGTCCATCGTTGTGCTGAGTATTGTGTTGGCCACGACCACCGGGTGCAGCCACCGTCATGCCCAGGAAATCGATGCTCGACTGGAATCCGCCGAAGACAATGCGGCGACGGCACGCTTGCGCGCCGACGAAGCGATATTGAAAGCGGAACAGGCACAGCGTGCGGCTGATGAGGCCAATGAGCGCGCCAGACGGATGGCTGAAAAAGCGACACACAAGTAGTGGGCGTTTACATCGACATCCGTAACCCAAAAGAGCGATCGATAGCGCTCCCATGACGGTTCAAGGAAACGACCATGCAAATGACATTTCTCGGTGCTGCCGGCACGGTCACCGGCAGCAAGTACCTGCTGGAACATCACGGTAGGCATGTCCTGATCGACTGCGGTTTGTTTCAGGGCTACAAGCAACTGCGCTTGCATAACCGGGATCCGTTCCAGATTCCCGTACGCGACCTGGATGCCATCGTGCTGACCCATGCCCACCTGGATCACAGCGGCTATCTGCCGGTGCTGGTGCGCAATGGGTATCGCGGCCCGGTGTATGCCACGGCGGCGACCTGCGAGCTGGTGAAAATCCTGCTGCTCGACAGTGGTCGCCTGCAGGAAGAGGAGGCGAGTTTTGCCAATAAACATGGTTTCTCCAAGCATTCGCCGGCCTTGCCCTTGTACACCGAGCAGGATGCCGAGCAGGCATTGAAACTGCTGCAGCCGATCGAGTTGCATCACCGGATCGAGGTTATTCCGGGGCTGAGCATTCTGCTGCGCGGCGCGGGCCACATTCTGGGCGCTGCCACCGTCGAGGTCGTCGCCGATGGCACCACGCTGGTGTGCTCGGGTGACCTTGGGCGACCAAGCGATCCATTGATGTACGCCCCGGAAATCATCGAGCAGGCCGACTATTTGCTGGTGGAATCGACCTACGGTGATCGTCGGCACCCAGATGACGCGCCAGAGAAGCAAATGGCTGAGGTGATCAATCGCACGGCACTGCGCCATGGCATCATTCTGGTGCCTTCGTTCGCGGTCGGACGCGCGCAACTGCTGATGTATTACCTCTACCAGCTCAAACAGCGACACGCGATCCCTGACCTGCCGGTGTACCTCAATAGCCCCATGGCCACCGACGTCACACGCCTGTATCAACGTTTTCGCAGTGAACACCGCTTGTCATTGGAAGATTGCGAGGGGATGTGCCGGGGCACGCAATTTGTGCGCTCGACTCAGGAGTCCATTGATCTGGACCAGCAACGCACCCCCGCAGTGATCATCGCTGCCAGCGGCATGGCCACCGGTGGACGAGTGCTGCATCACCTCAAGGCACTGGCGCCCAACCCGCTGAATGCACTTCTGATGCCGGGCTTTCAGGCCGGCGGCACGCGCGGGGCACAAATTGTCGCGGGTGTCCCGTCGGTACGGATTCACGGGCAAGACGTACCGATTCGCGCCGAAGTGGTGCCGATGCAGACCCTGTCCGCACACGCCGATGCCGATGAAATCATCCAGTGGCTGCGTGGCTTCAAGCGCGCCCCGAAACACACCTACGTGGTGCACGGCGAGCCCAATGCCTCGGACGTCCTGCGCCGGCGCATCAGTCTGGAACTGGGATGGTCGGTGTCGGTGCCGGAATATCGCGATCAAGTCGAACTTGGCGGCGAAACGGCTCAGTGACTGAGCTCGCCGTGTGAGTACGGCTGTTCCTGCCAGGCTTGACGGTGCTTCTTGTCGGCGCGGTTCCTGGCTTCGGCGAACCTGTTTTCTGTGGAGACAATCATGAGCCAATATCAACATTTGTTGCTGGTCATCAACCCGTCTCTGCGCCGCTCGCCGGCGATCAACCATGCTGCCGCACTGGCAAAGGCAAGTGGTGCGACGCTCCATATCAGGGCGTTCGTAAAGTCGCTGGATATCCTCTCGATGCTGGAAGAGGGCGATCGTGAGGAGGCCCGCGCGAACTATTTGCAGGATCATCGTGACTGGCTCAAGTATCAAGCGATCAATCTGCGGGGCAGAGGCCTTGAGGTGACAGCCGAGGTCGGCTGGACCGATGACATGAAGCAAGAGATCCTCGATTACGTAAATGAAATGAAGCCCGAACTGCTGATCAAGGAAGTGCAACACGAGTCGACACTCAAGCGGGCGTTCTTCACGCCGCTGGACTGGCAGTTGCTGCGCCATTGTCCGGTACCGGTTTATATGTTGGGCGGCACTGGACATGCCTTGCCGCGCAAGGTTGTAGCGGCAGTAGATGTCGCAATGAGCGACGAAGGCGGTGATGCGCTAAATGACCGCATCATTCAGCAGGCCACGGCCTTCGCCATCCAGTGCGATGCCGAGTTGCACCTGGTGTACGCCTATGACGTTTCCCAGGAATTTCTGGAGGGGCTGGGTGATGGCTTGAGGGGCTCGGAGCTGAGCAAAGCCCTGCGCAAGGAACTGGAAGCGTCTTACATCACATGGGCCAATCGGTACGGTGTGCCTGCCGAGCGCCGGCATTTCGTAGTGGGGCATCCAGTTGCGGCGCTCAGCGAATTCGCCGACGAGCAACATGTGGATGTGATCGTCATGGGCAGAGTGCAAAATCACGGGGTCGACAAACTGCTGGGCAGTACCACCGAACATATTCTGTATCAGGTGCCCTGTAGCGTACTGGCGGTCTAGCGTGATCGATCACGCCGGCCCGCTGAATGGCAGAGCCGGGCAGCCTGTCTCGGGCGTTCTGTTCATGCAGGTAGCCCCGCAACGATGAGAGGCGCAAAAAGCCCCTTGCCGATTCACCGATAAGGGGCAGAGTAGCCTGGGACTTACGCGCCTTTGATGGGCACGACTTTGTCCGCTTTTAGCGCTTCAGGCTTTTTCGGCAACGAGATACTCAACACGCCTTTGGAGAAACTCGCGTCGATTTTTTCAGCGTCGACGCCTTTGGGCAGCGTAAATACTCGTTCAAAGGAGCCGTAGTGACGCTCGCTGAGGTGATAGCCTTTCCTTTTTTCTTCCTTGTCCTCTTTCTTTTCACCTTTGATGATCAGGCTGCCGTTCGACAGTTTGATCTCGATGTTCTTCTGATCCATGCCGGGTAGCTCAGCCGTAATTTCGTAGCTTTTATCCTTCTCGCTGATGTCGACCGCCGGCATGTTGAAACCGTGCAGTTCGCGACGCCAGAGCGGTTCGGTATCGAACAGCCCGCGACCAAAGGGTGAAAGTCCTGAGCCACGGTTGAAGTCTTCGAACAGGTGATCGACTTGCTGGCGGAGCTTTTCCAGAGGTCGCCATAGGTCCGTTGTCATCGGCTGCTGGCCGGATTTGTTTTTTACTTCGGTAGTGACTGGCATCTTCTTCACGGAATTGCTCATTTTCGGTACTCCATTGCGAATGGAAGGCGGCCGACAATCATCCTGTCTGCAAACCGCCAGGACAGAACAAGCTTCCTTAAAGCGTTAGCGTCCCGGACCACAGCATCCAGCCGGCGTAAGCCGCTGCTGCCCAGATAATGATCAGCAGGCCCGTCTCGGGACCGCTGAGCGGCTGGCCCTGACGGGCTCTCAGCGTGCCCAGATAAATCAATGAGCCGGGGGCGTAGAGCAAAGCACTGAGCAAGAGGTATTTAGGCCCGGCGGCATACAGCAGCCAGACGCAATACAGCGTGGCGACCAAGGCGATTGCCATGTCGCGTATTTGCATTGCGCGATGGCCGGCGTAGGTTTCGCCCTGCCACGTCATTTTCAGTGCATAGAGGCCGCTGAACAGATACGGCAGCAGAATCATCGAGGTGGCGAGGGAAATCAGGGCCAGGTAACTGGCACTTGAGTACAGCGTCAGCAGCAGAAACAACTGAATGCATCCGTTCGTGAGCCACAGTGCATTAGCGGGCGCGCCACGGGTGTTTTCCTCTCCAAGCGACACCGGCATGACCTTTTCTCTGGCCGGGGTAAACACCGATTCGGCTGCCAGCAGCGTCCAGGCGAGCAGGGCACCGCCGACTGAAATGATCAAGCCAATACTGATCAATACCGCGCCCCACGGCCCGGCGGCGGCTTGCAGAACACCGGCCATCGAAGGGTTTTTCAGGGCCGCCAGCTCCGGTTGTCTGAGAATGCCCAGCGACAGCAAGGACACGGCAATCAGCAGCAACAGTGTGATGACGAAACCGATGACCGTGGCTCTACCGACGTTGGCGCGTTCGGCAGCGCGGGCAGAGAACACGTTGGCGCCCTCGATGCCGATGAACACCCAGACAGTCACCAGCATTGTGCTTTTGACTTGATCAAACGTGCTGCCCAACGCGGGTGTCCCCCAGAAATCCACCATGAAGGTTTCACGCTGGAAGGCGGCAATCACCAAGCCGATGAATAGCAGCAACGGCACCACCTTGGCCACGGTTGTCAGGGCATTGGCCCGCGCCGCCGTGCGCATGCCTCGCAGGATCATCCAGTGCAACGACCACAACACTACGGATGCTCCGGCGATCGCCGCTTTGTTGTTGCCTTCGCCAAACAGCGGGAAAAAGTAACTCAGCGCGGCGAACAAAATCACCAGATAGCTGACGTTGCCGATCCAGGCACTGATCCAGTAACCCCAGGCAGAGTTGAAACCGAGAAACTCACCGCCCAGTGTCCGGGCATAGGCGAACACACCGTTGTCCAGTGCGGGCTGGCGATTGGACAGGGTCTGATAGACCAACGCCAGCGACAGCATGCCGACGCCGGTGATCACCCAACCAATCAGAATCGCTCCTGCGCCCGCGCTGGCCGCCATGTTCTGCGGCAGGCTGAAAATACCGCTGCCGATCATCGACCCAACCACCAGCGCGATCAGCAGGCTCAGTGACAAGCGTTTGGGTTCAGCCTTGCGCAGACTGACAGTCAGAGGTTGCGGCCTGGCGGGGGGAATGCTGGGTTGAATGTCTTGCAGTTGAGTAGTCATGACAGGCCTCCACGAAGACTGGGTCGTCTGCATCGGCCGCGGACGCGGTTCTTGCAGACGTCAAGGAACAATCTCAGTGAGAAGGGCGTGTCTGTGGTTGATAAATGTCAAATTAGAGAAGAACAGCTATTTGGGAAATGAAGCTCTCTGGCATCCATTGCAGGCGAGGAGGTTGTATCCGACATGGACTCGGGGGCACTTCAGGAACCTGCTGCGAGTTTTTTCGAAGTGCCCGATCTCGCATTAAAGGCTATCGGGGTCGCCGAAGAACATTTTGACTAGGCTCTGGCGGTGGTTTCAGGTCGAGAAATTTTTAGCTTGCCCCCAGTTTTGTCCCCCAACGCTCACTGGGCTTGGGCGGAAGGCAAGCCTTCACCCAGAATACGGTTCTGAATGGCCCCTAATAGTTCTCCCTGTCCTTTGGCGTTATGGTAGATAAATCCAGTAAATTGTGGCTATGGCTAGAAACTAAGCGATAAGACGCAGGATTAGGGAATTAAGCAGCTTGATAGGGCTGGGCGTTAATTCTATAATTTTGGGAACTAACTGGCGCAGAATGGGCTTGATACACACTATGTTGGATTTAAGCTTCAGCAAGCCGAGCGAGGTCGTCAAGCGCCTCTGCGATCGTTTGCGCACAGAGCGCTTGGCGCTGGACATGACACAAGCCGACTTGGCCGGACGTGCCGGCATCGGCACCAACACCGTGTCCAACCTTGAAGCCGGGCGCAATGTCGGGTTCGAGAACGTGGTCCGGGTGGCGATGGCCCTTGGCCGAACCAAGGAACTCGAAGGCCTGTTCCTGCCAAAGCTGGAAAGCATCGAGGATATTCGGCGCTACGAAAACAGCGCCAATCGTCTCCGTACAAAGAGGAAGTCCGGCAATGCTTGAGCAGGTGAACGTCTTCTACGAGGGCTGGGGTGAGCGATGGCAATGGGGCACGCTAGTCTCCACGACCGCCCTGACCGGTCGCCCACTGATCGTGTTCGAGTACAGCAATGAAGCCAGGCAAAGGGGCTTGGAACTGTCCTCCTACACGCTGCCGCTGGAGGGGGCTCAGTTGCGCCGAGATTTTCCAGACCACCAACTGCACTTGCCAGGGCCTGTTTACGACTCGCTGCCGGATGGGTGGGGGATGTTGCTGATGGACCGTATGTTCAGGCGCCGCGGGCTCACCACGGCGCGCATCGGTTCACTGGAACGGCTGGCCTACGTCGGTAGCAATGCGATGGGGGCCATGACGTTTGAGCCCGTGGCACCCGAAGGGCAGGAGTCTGAAGTCCACATCCCGCTGGAACAGCTTGCCGCCGAAGTGCAGGAAGTACTACGTGGAGACGGTGGCGAGTTCCTGCAGGCGTTGCTGCTGGTGGGCGGATCGCCTCAAGGTGCGAGGCCTAAGGCCCTCGTCTATCGCGATCCCGAAACTGGCGGATTTACCACGGCCGTCACACCGGGCTTTGAAGCATGGTTGATTAAATTCCCGGCCAAAGAAGAACATGCCGAGGTGTGCGCTATCGAAATGGTCTACGCCGAGTGCCTGCGCATGTGCGGTATCGAGACCCCTGACACGCAGTACTTCAGTCTGCCTGATGGGTTGGCAGCGTTTGCCAGTAAGCGATTTGACCGCCGGGATGGTCTGCGCGTACCCATGCAAAGCCTCGCTGCCTTTACGGGGGCAAATTACCGGTCTCCGGGGGTGTTGGACTACGTCAACTTCTTGCGGGCAACACAGATGTGTACCAACGACGTGCGAGAGATGGCGGTGGCCTTCGAACGTGCTGTCTTCAATGTTGCGTTCAACAACAGAGACGATCATCCCAAAAACTTTGCCTACATCATGTCGCAAGACGGTCAGTGGAGACTGTCGCCGGCTTACGACGTGACCTTCTGCGAGGGGCCAGGTGGATATCACCAGTTGGATGTGATGGGGGAAGCCCTGGCGATTTCCCGCTCGCAAATGCTTCGGCTTGCCGACGAAGCCGAGGTGCCCCCGGACGTTGCAGGCAGAATGATTGACGGCATTTGTGATGTGGCGGGCCGGTTTGCAACCATCGCCGAGAGCCTATACCCACAGGTTATTACTCGAGACACCTTGCGCACGATCCAAGGCCGCATCGATCAGAACGTAGCTCGGTTACACCACGGTCACGCGAGCAGCGGTCGCCGTTGAAGATGGGAAGGAGTGGGCGATTCTCATGTGTGCCCCCAATGTAGCAATCCACTGGAAGTGAATGGATCTCCATGGCCTATGAAAAGCCAGAAATGATCAGATGAACAGCCTGCCCGACAACGCCTAAAGACTCTCAGGGTCCCCAAAAACATTCTGACTGGGTTCTCGGGCGGTGGTTTCAGGCTGAAAAAAAACTGGTGATGCCCCCATTTTTGCCCCCAATGAAATGGAAGGCTTGCGCGGCCCCGAGTAGAAGCTAGGCCCAGGGCCTGATTACCGACACGGCGCACACTGCAGTTGATTGCTCATCATATGGTGGTTGAGCGGCGTGATCATCTCCCACGAGTGCGAGCTTTCCAAATCGCAAAAGAAGCATTTATGGATTTTTCGCCGCCTGAGGACGCGACTTGGTTTGAGTTGTTACGCCGCAACGGGTTGTTGCGCGTCGATCCTCTGCCTCATACCGAGGATGGCGATACTGATGCGCCTGTGACCGAAATTGTCAGGTTCAGTTTTCAGCGTTTCCAAGACCATCTTATGGCAGAAGTCTTGCTGAAAGAGGTCGATGACATTCGCGATGCGTTGGCAACCGGTGTGCTGGCATTTATACACCAGAGTGGCAAAGTGGACTCGATGTGGATGGGACTGGTTGAAGCACTTTGCATCCAGGTTCCAGAGCGTTTCAATAGGGAGTTTCTGGACGCCTTGCCCGCCCAGCCGAAAAGTGGCGGCCCATCGGGAAACTTGAGCGCCTGTTTGTGGAGAGCTTGAGGTGGCGCAGCAGTGAGGCTTTCAGCGAGCGCACGCATGCGTTGTTCGACAGCGTGCTGTTACGTGATGAAGAGGCCTTCGATGTCGTGATCGAGCTGGCCGTGGTTTCTGATCACCCATGGAATGCGCGAGCACTGCACACGATGCTGATGTGCCAAAGCCTTGTCGATAGGGATACGAGTTGGTCGGTTCACATCAACAGGTGCTCCACTCAGGCGGGGAGTGCACTGGACAAACTCTACAAGTGGTGTCTTCTGGAACAAGGCGACCATACCGACCGTGAAGTCCAGTACCTGTGCAGTATCGTGTTGACCTGGATGTTTACCTCTAGCAACCGCCTGGTCCGGGATTTGCCACCAAGGCCTTGGTTTCACTGCTGATTGCCCGGCAGGATTTGTACAAAACCTTGTGCGAGGCTTTTTCGGGGTTAGACGATATGTATGTGTGGGAACGCCTGCATGCAGCGGCCTATGGCGCCTGCTGCAATGATCCGAATCCTGCCCGCTTGCGAGGCTTTGCCACCACCGCCTACCTACATGTATTCGATACAGACGACGTTCCCTTGTCCCTGCTTCTGCGCGATTACGCACGGCGAATGGTTGAATTGGCAGTGACGGCTTCCTGCTTGGACACGGCCGTCGATCCAGGAAAATGCCAACCCCCTTATCAATCTGCACCACCACAGCTGAACGTGACGCAGGCGATGCTTGACCAATCCGTCGCACATGCAGGTCACAATGAAATAGAGGCTGCTTGCATGGGCACTTTCGCCAGCCACGAAATAAAGCCCGCGGTCGAGAATTTCTTGAATACACGCATTAAATCAGGCTGTTCGGCTACGGATCATTCTCTATCGTCTGTGATAAACCATGAGGAGGCACAGCGCTGGATTGCAAAGCGGGCGTACGACCTGGGTTGGTCCGTAGAGAAATTCCCGCCGGAGGAATCCCAGGATTTGGATTATCCAGGGGGCAGGCCTGTTGTTGAGCGGATCGCAGAAAAATATCAATGGATGGCCCTAAACGAGTTACTTTGCCGGTTGGCGGATAACCATGAGCTGAATGTCTATCCGAAGCCTAGGGCGTACTTCACACCATCGGACATTGGCTTCCAGCGCGATATCGATCCGACTTTGCTCAGTACCGATGCTGACGACAGCCATAATGATGACTGGGTGTTCATTCCCCCCCTGGTCTTTGAACACGACGAAGAACAGGACCTGATGGAGTGGCCTGTGCGGGACAATCCTGCCGACCTGCTCCCGCAACTGGTGAGCCGCACCGATCCGGATGGCAAGGAGTGGTGGGTAATGCATGAGTGGCGAGCACTCTCCAACCTTGACAACAACTACGATGTGTTCCAACAGGGTTTGCGCCAGCAGGAGTTTCGTCGAATTTTGCCGGTTATTGTTAAACAGAAAGACAGTGCTCGCTTCATCAAGCTTTTGTGCCTTCAAGGTGCATTGAATATCTCAAACTGGCGGGCGCCCACCTATACCAGCACGACGTATTTTCGAGAGGCGCCCTGTCCTCAACAGCATTGGTTGATTCACAAGTTTCCTACCGGCAAACCGGTTGAGTACGCATTGCCAACCTACGGCTTCCATTGGGAATATGAACTCGACCTTTCCATTGCACATGGCGTCAATGCACAGCTGCCCGCGGCGTGGCTGACCCGGGAACTGGCGCTTGTACCACTGCTTAATGATCACCGTCGGTATGTCGATCCTTCGGGCGAAGCGCGGTTTTTAAATGGCCACCGCTACGGGGGCGACAATTACGCACTGTGCGATAAGGCATTTTTCCAGGAGTACCTGGCCCGCAATGAACTTCAGTGTCTGTGGATTTTCAGCGGTGAGAGGTCCGTATGGCCAGAGGGTGAAGAGCATTGCACGGCGAAGCGGCGTTTCGAAGGTATCTTTGGGTACAAAAAAGGCGGACAGCCGACATGCAGCACTTGGTATCTCGATTGAAGGTGGAGGGCCGGCGCATTGGGGGCTTGTTTTCTATAGAGTCAGCGTTTGCCAGCATAGAGTGATGGCCTACTTAGTATTGGAATGGAGTCGTTGTAAATGACAAACAAAGAGTTTGTGCTGGAGGTGATTCGCATTATTCGGGGTAATCCCGTGTATAAAATAGCCATGGCGCTATTGGCCTCGGGCGCTGCAGTGATCGGCGCGGCCCCCTGGTGGAATAACCTGCTCACCCCTGTTGTTGCCAAGTACTTCAATGTCAAAATCTCCGATCCATCTACGTCGATAGGTTTGGGATTAATTGCCTTGGCTGTGATCCTGACGCTGATCAATATGCGGCATATCCACAATCTTGAGACGCTTAAGGTCAGCAGCAATCCGCTAAGCGAAGAGGTTCAGAGAAATCATAGCGACGACGCATTCTTTCGCTTCCGGGCTGAGGCTGAAAAAAGTGCTTTAAGTATTCTTCGTCGACTGATAGACAAACATTTCGGCATTCACGTGGCCGATCCGGTACTGGCGCCTATAGGCACTCAGGTTAGATACGGTGACGAACAAGCGGTCTTTCAATACGTGGATACGATTGTGGTCGGGCCACTTCCTCATCAAGTCAAGCTGGATTTCTTCACTTTGCTTGGAGACTCAACGGGGCAGCCACTTGCTTACAAATTTATACGGATTTACGAAGCCCTTGTCGTGGAGGCAGAACGTAAATCCAAAACACAGCTTGTGAATGGCACTCCACTATCTCAGGCCTTCTACAACATTACTCATTCTTCTATGCAACCACTACGTAAGCAGGCTTATTGGGAAGCCTATGTATAGCAAGCCCTTCCAATTTAGGATGCGCTTGCTGCAATTGGTGTAACGGCCTTCGGCCCGTTGGGTATAAAGCCTAGACGAGCCTACGCTGCTGGAATGGTGCTTAGGCGTTCGAAGATTGGCTAAAAAAGCAAAATCGTCAGGCCATTGCTGATCAACTGATCGGCCAGGTATTGGCCCATGCTCCGTTGAGCTCAAAAGAAGAGGCATGACCTGATGAGGTCGTGCGTAGTGTCATTGAGTCATTGGCATCCGCGAAGATTGAGCGTGGCGTCAGCATCGAAAGGATAATATGCGGGGTGTATTCAGTAAGCAGATCGGGGAGGGCGGTGAACAAAGAGCGTGCCCTGGCCCGTCAACCTCGTGAGTGGGCAGATGCGTCCTCGGAGTTTGTACGCACCAGCGCAATGCTTCAGCGTATTGCCCAATCTTGGGTTGCCGACGCCGAGCTTGCAGACGCGGCGGCACAGCAGCATATGTTGCGCTTTTGAAAGCGGGGGGAGTTGTCATGGCCGAGTCATTTTCTCACGGGAGCTGCGGCGCAACTACATCGCTCTGAATCGTGTCCTTAGCGGTAGCCGGTTGAGGCCTTGTCATTGAACACGCTAATCTGAACTTTGCGGTTGTCAATTTGCCGCTAGACCTAATACCTGTTCCTCTGACACCTCAAATTTTTAAAATATAAACATCAAGCCTCTAAGGTCCTATCGATTACAGCCTGTGCATACTTGAGATGGAGAGCAAGCCCAATTACAATTGCAGATAAACCCGCGATCATAAAAACCGTTTCAATCGAAGTTATACGTCCAACAAAACCTCCGATGACAGGCCCACCAATTAACAGAGTCAGCGTCAGGCTCCGTGCGCTAGATGAGATAAACCCGAGATGAGACGGGGAGCAACTTTTTTGCAAGGTAACCGCGAACGCCATGGATGTGAGGCTGTAGGCGATGCCTGACAAAAAGAATACCGCTATAAATAATACAAGTGCGAAAGGTAACTGCAAGATCGCGACCACACCTGAAAACATGATGCAAACGCCATAAATCATCAATGAAATAGTAGAACATAGTAAAGCCTTTGAAGGGTAAAGATATTTGAAAGCGAAGCCGGCACTGACCCCGCCAAGTGCAGTGGCACTAACCACTATACCAAATGCAGATGGACCTAGCGATAATGTCTTAAGCAGTGTTC
Source organism: Pseudomonas serboccidentalis (assembly GCF_028830055.1). Classification (NCBI taxonomy): domain Bacteria; kingdom Pseudomonadati; phylum Pseudomonadota; class Gammaproteobacteria; order Pseudomonadales; family Pseudomonadaceae; genus Pseudomonas; species Pseudomonas serboccidentalis. The sequence goes on along the minus strand of NZ_CP101655.1, from coordinate 5,326,656 downwards.
CTAACATTGAGTCGTAAAAACCAAGCACCCCAGACTGGGCTAGTGAGCACAATAAAAAAAGTTGGGTCGAAGGCCCCGATGCATAAAGCTTCCGTATAGCAGCTAGACTGCCAAGAGTTCTTTCTGTGGCTGTATGAGTTTTAAGCGTTTTACCATGTAGGCGCCAGAGAGCAATGCTGAAGATTAGTCCTGCCAGCGAAAATAAAGCAGAAAATAAGAAACCACTAGACTTGTCCGATAGCGATGCGACGACGCCCGCCACCAAGGGAGAGCAAACTTTAATAAATTGATCAACCACAGTAATGAATGCAGTGTTTTTTGGAATGTCGCTATCGTCAAGTAATTTACGAGTGAGAACAATTTCTGAAGCTGCGGAGCCTAAATTAGACAACCCTTTAAAGAACACTAACAACAGAAAAATATCTTCTGTTGAGGCTACAAATAACAGGCAGGACGCTGCACACCTTAATGTAAAGCTTATAGGTATAAATTGAAACAAATTTACCTTATCTATCATTCTGCCGAATACTGGCCCCAATATTAAAGGTGGTATTCCGTACATGGCGGCTGCTAACCCAATTTTCTCGGTGCTAGAGTGAAAACCAAAGGTAAGCACTGAAAAAATAAGAATGAAATCGATCCATAGCGCGATTGAAGTGCTAAACCGCACGCCGCATAGGCACCAGTAGCCTTTGACTTTAGGTAGATTCACAGTCTTGGAACTCCTCAGATCTCGCTGTATACATTACATCGTTTACGACAAAGCGGTTGATTGATTTATTCGCGCAGAACTCTTCAAGATCAGAGAGTCTGTTGATAAAACCTTTACCCTTCTCATTAAGGGATGTGTTGCAGAGCACCCCAACCCCCGTTTGCTTTTTGAACTCGCACAATAGTTGATAGAGAGTTACATTATCCTGATGTGATACAGTTTGAACCCGCGCGGTGCCATCAATGTGAGTCACCGCTTGCAGGTCGGGATTGATTACGCGAAAAAACTCCAGCATGAATTTACTTTCAATACATCCTTCAAAGTGCAGAGAGGCATCTTCTTGGAGGCAAACCGGTGCAACTGGACGAAATTTTTCCCGCTGTTTAATTCTATTGATTTTTTCTGCTGTTTCCTTATCGAAAGGTGCAGCGAGCATTGAGCGATTTCCCAAAGCACGAGGGCCTATCTCACATCGTCCTTGCACCCAGCAAATAACCTCACCGTTTAAAAGCAGACGACATATTTCTCTAAAGTCTAACTTTGACATGCTGAATTTTGTGATTTCAGTGTCAAAGACAAAGTTCTGCCCTGAATAAACTGACCAATCAACTGCTACCTTTCCTGTAATTTTTTTTTGGGCTATCGCGCTGGCACCTATACCGACACCTGTATCATTAGTGCACGGTGGTATAAAGACATCACTAAACAATCCAGAGTTTCGCCAATTAGTGTTCCACTCGCAATTCAACCCACATCCGCCGGATATAACCAAAGGGTGCATCGTTGTTACATGATGCGTAACTTTATCCAAGAAAATTTCAAATAAGCGGTCGCTGAGCATTTTCGCAAAGTCACAAAACTCTGTAGACTCTACGCCTATATTGTACAAAGGGCTGGACAATAGATCTTTTTTATCAAGTGTCGTGATAGCAGACTCACAACTTAGAATATAATCTAGAGCGTACTGTTGTGCAGTTGTAGGTTTTTTTTTGCGCCCATAGCCAGTGAGCGCCATCATTTTTCCGGCGTCACCTAGGCGCGCATACCCCGGTCGTAAATTGAAAGACGGATCGGCAAGCCCGTATGCAAAAGCATATCTCAAGCCCGGGCTTTCTAGTATTTTTTCCAGCAATGTTATGTTTAGATTAGAATCGATGAAATAAAAATTCCCTATGTACCCTTCCCACAGCAACACGTAACAACTATCCGTATCTGCCCACTTTGACATTGCGTATGAGGACACAATGTGTGACACCTCATGAGAGCACTCTACCCATGTAAAGTTTTTTCCTGGAGTGCTGAGTGTTTTCTCTGCTACATTTAACCCTAGATAGCCACCATCTATTGGATAGCCTGTTGGATGTAGGCCTTCTGCCCAGCCGCTGACTGCAATGCAGTCTGAATTCATAAATCCTTGCAGTGAATGTGTCACAGCGGCAGTTAGTGAAGTCGAAGAATATCTTGCGCCATTATCTTTTTCGTTCTCATAACTATAAATGAGCTTGCCATCTTTTATTGAGCATATATGCCCATCATGACCAATATTGAATCCTAATATTTCCACTAACTACTCCTCTTTGGTCTCAGCCAAAATATATACATATTCCCAAACATTGAAGGGATTTCCTCTTCTGTTTTGGACCACCAATCAAAATTTATTTCTAGATTCTCGGCCGTGGAATCAAACTTTATAAAGTGCTCATCCCCCGCGAATGTGCTGGTTTGAAAACCGGCAAATTCGCAATCAAGTTCTGCACAAATCTCTTTAATTTCAGATATGCAGTATCCGCGCTCTCTGGGGTGAAATAACAGGTCGTTACATGAGTACCTATCAAAAAAATCATGTGAACTCGTAATACTTTCCAAGCCAAAAATTTCGGAGTTGTCGATGGCTACAGTACGAACAGACTCAATGCTTTCGCTATTAAATTTTATCTGTTTCTCCATGCATATCTGGGCTAGTCGTCGAATTGGTCTTCTGGCGAGCGAGCTATAAAGGCCGACCTTAAGGACCCCTTGGGGGGTGAGATGACTTAGGAGCGAGCGTAATGCTAAAAACTCATCTTTCATATGATGGAGAACACCGACACACTCAATTAGTCGAAAACTCAAGCCTATGTTTTGAATTTTTGAAAGATCACCCAAAATAAAGCTAAGATTTGTGATCCGAAACTCCACTTTCTTGATATTTGCAAATTCGATACTTGCAAGGCTTATGTCTAACCCAACAACCCTACATTTGGGATATGTTAGCGCAGCTCTAATTGCCTGCTGACCTGTACCACACCCAGCGATCAATATATAATCAGTGGTTTCTCCGGCTATTTCCCCCTGATTATTGATCACAAGTGATTTAAGGTCGTCATCGAGATCGGCGACAGAGTATGTTGGCTTTTCAGACCACTGGGGATATGGATTTTCGGTATAAAAGCTTGCACACACATGATCAGGGTTTGCTGATTCCAATTTAAAAATAATACCAGAGTTATCCCAATAGCTCGGCCAGGGACATGTCTTGCCCCATTTGCGATTTTGGATTTTAGATATAGGCGCTTCATACATTGCAAGTATCGAACAAGTTATTTTCACAAAGCTGTCGTCGATTACTTTTGTTTCTAGAGCGCTTCTCAATTCGCTCAATAAACTTTCCTCTATCTCTTCGACCCCCCATATTGCACCACTACGACTTTGTTGCTGGGCTATTAAGTTGATCAGTCGGTTATCGGCAGCCGAAAATATTTGTTCCGAAAAAGCTGTTAGATACGCTTTGCGCATTTTCCGCAGAGCCATCTCTACCTGGATATTTCTTACAGCAAACCCAGAAAGGAAAAAATCTATACTTTTCTCCTCTACCAATTGGTTTGATATGTTTGAAGTTTTAAATGGGTTTGCAATATTGAAAATTTTTTTTATTTTTCGGCCTAGGTTATCAAAATAAATGTCGGCAATAATTTGCCTGTCCAGATTATCTACCAACAAAAGGGGACCTAAAAGGTCAGTAATTTCTTCGTCGTAATCATTTAGTTTGACCTTTCTTAAGCTTTCTAAACAGGCGAAAGCAATTTCGTGGAATGGAAATTTTTCTGATTTAGACGCTTTACTATAGGCCCAGATCGCCAGGTTGGATTTTCCTGAGGCTTCTGCACAATCTGCAAGACTCTTGTAAAGAAACATTGCCGTTTCATCGTCGAAACAGTGCTCGTCAATTGCTGCGCGGTATAATGAGATTGCCTTTGTTATACTCCCATTTTTTTCATGCAGCTTCGCAAAATTATGTAAGGCTTTTATATTTTGTGGGTCATGGGCTAAGGAAGCTTTGTAACATGAGAGCGCCTCATCGAAGTTTGCATCCTGCAAAAATGTATCTGCTTTTTTTCTTAATGCCTCAGAGCTTTCACTAGAAGAATATGCCATACCCATCTATGCCCCCATCAGGCACGCAAACTTGCAAGTGCTAGTTCGATTCCCGGATTAACCGGATCTGGTGCTCCATGCCCAGCAGCCAGGACGAAAATGGTATGTTCCTTATGAGAATCTATTCTCAGTTGCTGGTTCAAAAGATCATCAATAAAAAAACCTGTGAGCCAAGTGTTTAAACCATGCGCTGTCGTAACGAGATTAAAAGTCTGGGATAGATGCCCTACATCCATAAGTGCTGAACGATAAGCTCTCGAATGTGGGTATTTCCACCACAGCTTGTCGAAGCGAGATGTCAAAATTACAAGTAAACCAGCATCTAGAGCGAAGTCTTGGTAGCACAGCGCTTTGTCGAGTGGTATCGTCAGGTCGGTACTGAGTAAAGTAAGCTTATGCTGGTGCGATCTATAGTGGTAAACTCCGGCTGCCAACCCCTCGACGTTTTGCACAATGATATAAGCCTCTGTGGCCTGAAGGCTACCGGCGCTTGGCGAAGACCTCCGGTAGCCAACTGTAACTAATCCCCTTTGCTCCATTTCGTCTTTCCTTAAGTCTCCATGTATCTTTCCAAACGTCATATACAAAATATTTGCGACGGCTTGTAGGGAGATTGGATCTTTGACGAACTTTCGACTCGTAGAACGAGCCCGCAACGTTTTCTCTAGGGTTTCTGAGCGAAATGCCTGACCATCGTAGGGCGGCAACTCTATTAGTTCACCTTCTCGCTCAATCTCGATTTCAGGAATATTTGGAAATATGCTTTCGCAATAATCCAAATACCCTATTTCCCGCTTGGTCGTATCATTTATTACACCGTCATCCATCGTTATATGTTTACTGCCCAAATGAAAAATCCTTGAGATCTGATCCCACCCCCAATTTCCATTGCTTTGTAAATTGCGCTCGTAGTTGCGGGCATCTTCATTAATTAGAATTAATCCAGCTTCGTATAATCCAACGTCCTCACTTTTTGAAAAATCCAACAAGTCCGGCCTACTCACCAGTTCGAAAATCCTTGCCCAGTAAGATCTCTCATAAATTTCGTATTGTTCTCCAGAGATTAAATTCCAAAGTCCAATTTTTTCTGATGAAACCGTGATAATAATATCTTGATTGACGACTGCTTCTATCATTTCGATTCCCTTCAGAAATAATTTAGGTATTGGTAATAAGTGTAATTAAATAGCAGGCGGGAAAGATCCCGCCTGCCAACTTTAGATGACAAATCTATCAATATTTCAGGGTTAATCCAGGAGTTGGGTCAACTGTTTTTTTGGAGCAAGGAGATGTTGGTATGCATCGTTGGAAAGCGCAGTTAGCCGAGTTTGCAGATTTGCTTTACGCATAAAATCGTCCCTCTTAGCGTGATTAATTCGAAGCCTGCTGACTTCGAAGATAATGTTTAATTTTTTTTTGTAACAGGTCAATACCGTTTTTTGTCAGTTGCGCTCTCATGTGGTGCTTAAAACTGTTTATTACATAGCGCCAAACTGGGGCTTGTGATTCAATTTTCGTATAATCAAGTAGTTACGAGGTCTTGCATGATTCATTTTCGAGCATGAAATTTTAAGAAATTTTCAATACAAGCCAGAAACGCGGGTTCGAATGATGACATACCGCCGATGCCCTATAGCTCCGCTTGGCTCGGCGATAGGAAGCGTTCAGAGCATGGGACAGTAGTCGAAGGAGTGCAGATCCGACTTGAGGATGTTCCGGGGAAGATGAAGGGGCGCCGGCAGACGGTGGAGCATCCCTTTGGCACGCTCAAATTCTGGATGGGAAGTACCCACTTTCAGACCAAAACCCTGCCGAGGGTATGGAAGCACGAGCCGTTGGACCCTGAGAATTCAAAGACAGGCTACGAAATTGAGCATATGAAGGGATCTGCTAGCGTCAAATGACTCATCGTCGGCAGGGAGTATCTTATGGACGCGCAGGGACAGGTTCGTACGTGGCTGCTAGAGCAATCGGACTGGCTTCAGGAGGCTGCTGACAGGCTACTGAAGCATGGAAATCTCACGCAGAATGACATTTCACAGATTGCATCCCAGCTAAAAACACCAGCAGGCCAAGCGATCTCCAAACACCGGACTTTTGATGAGCTAACACATGCCCCTGCTGGCTCAGTACTCCGCTTGCAAAGCATTGCGCCATCACAATGGCTCGAACCCCCCTGGAGTCAGTATGTAAACACATACTTGACGAAGCTGGGACAAACGACCATGAGGCGACTCCCGACCTGAACTAGCTCTACAAGGAAGCAGCTGCGCTTCTAAATCTCACGAAAGCGCAGCATGAAGAGGTTGTGTTGCCCATCCTGATGGATGAAGGTGAAGATGGATTCATAGCGAAAAATGCTAATGCATTCGAAATCACGGGGTATGGGCGAGACGCGTTACCGGAATACGTGGGCGTCTGGGCGTGGGGTGATTTGGAGATTCAAGAGTGCTGCCCGTTTTGTGGATGCTTTTGCGGTATGCATTACCAAGACGCTTCCGGCATGTACCACTGCATCAATTGCGATGTGCTCACAGACTTTTCGGATATCTCGCGGGAAGATTGTGATTGATCCTCGCGCTTCGAACTTTCTCGATCATGGCCGTGAAATTTGAAGGCGCTGCCGCGGATCGGTGGCCCATTGAAGAAACGCGAGATTGGGTATTCGTGGCGGGGGGGGGAGGTGATCAACGTCTAAGCCGTCCGGCAATTCACCTACCCGACCCCGGCCATAAGAGCGAGAGGGTAATTCACCATACGCTTACACCGGTTCCTCATCGTGTTGGTCTTCGTCACGTTTGGTCATGCCGCTATGTTCGGGGGGAGGATCGTATCGTGTCTCTGCACCGGGCCGGCAGTATTTCATAGGGGCCAGAAGATAGTAATCGACACGCTGATGTAATCGGATAGCGCTCGACGGCGGTTTGCGACCAGTAGCGTATGACTTTTCCGAGAAGGGGCTGCCGGACCTTAGGCTGGGGGCATCCTTTTTCAAGCGATCCAATGCATGCCCTCAGATGTGCCCCCAATGTAGCAATCCACTGGAAGGGAATGGATCTCCAAAGTCTATGAAAAGGCAGAAATGATCAGATGAACAGCCTGCCCGACAACGCCTAAAGACTCTCAGGGTCCCCAAAAAACATCTGAATCCGCGACCGCAACCAGCGTTCCCCCGGGTCATTATCCTGCGACCCACGCCAGGCCATGTGCAGCTCGAAGGTGCGCGTCGGCAACGGTGGATCTTCCGCCCGAACGCCGCCCGCAGCCGTCAGCGCATCCGCTGTGTAATCCGGAACAGTCGCGACAATGTCAGTCCCGGCCAGCAACGTACTCAGGCCATTGAACTGCGGCACGGCCAGCACTACGTGTCGCTTGCGGCCGAGTTTCTCCAGCTCTTCATCAATAAACCCACTGAGGTCGCCCGCGAACGACACCAATGCATGCGGACGCGCGCAATAGTCGTCGAGGCTCAACGGGCCGGGCACGGTGTCGGCGCGCAGCAGTTTTGGCTGGCTGCGACGCAAGACTTTGCGTTTGGCGTTGGCCGGCAGGTCGGTGGTGTAGCTGACGCCGATGGAGATTTCGCCGGAAGCGAGCAGGCCCGGCATCAATATGTAGTTGACGCGGCGCACCACCAGCACGATCCCCGGTGCTTCGGCGCGCAGGCGTTTGAGCAGCATCGGCAGCAGGGCGAATTCGACGTCGTCGGACAGGCCGATGCGGAACACCGAGGTGCTGGTGGCCGGATCGAATTCCGCCGCACGGCTGACCGCCGTGGAGATGGAGTCGAGGGCAGGCGAGAGCAGGGCGAAGATTTCCACCGCGCGGGCGGACGGCTCCATGCTGCGGCCGGTGCGCACGAACAGGGGGTCATCGAACAGGCTGCGCAGGCGCGAGAGCGCCGCACTGATCGCCGGCTGGCCGAGAAAAAGTTTCTCGGCGGCGCGGGTCACGCTGCGTTCGTGCATCAGTGTTTCGAACACGATCAGCAGGTTCAGGTCGACACGACGCAGGTCATTACGATTCATCTGGAGTCCCTGGCAGAGTCATCAAGCTTGACGAGAGCGACCATATGAGAACAATGGCCGGCATGAATATTACGGGGAAAGGCTGGTACTCTGCACCGGTAAATTCAGCTTTAGCGTGCCGGTTGCGGCGTTTTTTTCATCGATTTTGCCAATGCCGTCCATACTGCGGAATCAATGACAGGCATGTCGACTATTAATAGCCGCTGATAGTCTTGGGTCAAAAGCCCAGATAGAGTTCATGGCATTAGAGGTTACTTTGACGAGGTTTGCGATGTCCCGCACGATCCGTTTTCACAAGTTTGGTCCGGCCGAGGTGCTCAAATGCGAAGAGCATGCGGCCGCTCAGCCAGGTCCTGGCGAAGTGCAGGTGCGTGTCGAAGCGATCGGCATCAGCTGGTACGACATTCTCTGGCGTCAGAACCTGGCCTCGTCCCAGGCTCGGCTGCCTTCCGGGCTTGGCCATGAAATGGCCGGCGTGGTGACCGCCGTCGGTGAGGGTGTCGATGATCTGTCGATTGGCGACAAGGTTGCCAGTTTCCCGGCCGAAAGCCCGAACGACTATCCGGTGTATGGCGAACAGATCGTATTGCCACGCACTGCGCTGACCCGTTATCCGGACGTGCTCAGCCCGATCGAAGCCAGCGTGCATTACACGCCGCTGTTGATCGCCTATTTTGCCTACGTCGATCTGGCACGGGTCAAACCGGGGCAGTTTGCTTTGGTCACTGACGCCAGCCATTGCGCCGGTCCGTCCTTTGTCCAATTGGGCAAGGCGCTGGGTGTGCGGGTGATTGCGGCGACGAAAACTGCCGATGAGCGTGAGTACCTGCTGTCCCTGGGCGCCGAGAAAGTCATTGTCACCGAGGAAGAAGACCTGTTGATGCGAATCAACAAGATCACTGACAACCGTGGCGTTGATGTGGTGTTCGACGGTCTTGGCGGCCCGCAGATGTCGTTGCTCGGCGATGTGCTTGCACCGCGTGGCAGCCTGGTCCTGTACGGCTTGCAGGGCGGCAACCAGACACCATTCCCCGCCTGTGCGGCATTCCAGAAGAACATCCAGTTCTTCGTACACTGCATCGGCAATTTCACCGGTAAACCCGAGCTGGGCATTACCCAGGACCACGTCGCCTTGCAGCGTGCCCTGCGTGACATCAACCAGTTGACCGCCGATCGCGTGCTGCTGCCGCTCAAGACGCGGGTGTTCCCGTTCAATGAGTTCGTTGAAGCACACCGCTACATGGACGAATGCCCATGCCGCGAACGGGTCGCCCTTCAGGTCGAACCTGCGTAACTCCCTCCGATCAGAGTCCGTGGCCCCACGGACTCTTGCGTTGTACTTCCCGCGAATGACCAGATATACCGGCTTCAGTGCATGACCGGTTGTGCATCTGAACCGGTTTTTGCTCTCTGCCTGTATGTTCTGACCAGCAAATAAGCCCCGATAATTGAATGATCACTTTCATCTCAAGGAATGAGCCGTGTCTGTGCATTTCATTTCTTTGAGGATGTTTAAAGCTTTCTGCCATGGATGCGCCAATTTCTGTTTAACAGGTGTAGGGGGTTTCCTATAACCGTTCTGCTTTTCTTGTACTCAATGTTCGTGGGACGTTGTAAGAAGTTTCCTCAGATGTTTTTCGTTCGAATAAAGATCAATAAAAACAATGTCTTGCGATGTGTTGCCTGTCCGTGCGGCGGTCTTCTTTGCGTCAAGTGTTTCAAATAACTTCCAAAACATAAGTGTTAGTATTTGATCGTCTATTACTTATTGATGAATTTATTGCGCCTCTGTCACTGCTGATGCGCGATATGAATTTTTTACGCCGGGTAAAGTACTGATGAGCACGATCCATGATCAGGCAATGAACTATGTGTACCAGCAAGTATTGCAACGACTGCTGAGTTTCTTTTCCAGGGCCGAACGCACAGCGCTGCAGTTGCTGATCCAGCGTCTGGTGGTCGCCGCCGGCGGAATGGAACGCATAGGTGACTACAAGGTCCTGGTGACGCCATCCGGTACCCGTGACAGTTGCTACACCCTGGCGTTGCTGCGCGCTGCGCAACTGAGCATCGCCGGACGCGCACCGGGCACTTTCCAGCTGCGTGTCGCCACGTTGCGCTGGGGCGGGACGGGGGCGGCGACACTGGACAACCTGCACCGCAGCTTCGGCGCGCTGTTTCTTTACGATGATCCCAGGGTCGAGTTGCTGATGGTGGATCATCGTCAGGTACTGCCGTTCAATCATCTGGCGCCACTCGACATGGAAAGCGCCGACGCCAATCGCACCAACCTGCTGATGATGGGGCATCGACGAGCCAGGGAAGAGACGCTGGAGTTGTGGGACGACGCCAGTCTGGCATGGGCCGAGTTTTACGGTCAGATTGCTCGCTGGGGCAATGGTGTCGATGCATGGGTCGCCAGCGAGTCGCCGCGGCGCCAGAAGGCATTCATGGACGAACTCGATTGTGCCGTGCAGAAAGCCGGTCTAGGTGCGATGCCGTCCAACGGCGGAACATTCGATGAGTTGTTCGCCTTGCTCGATGGGCTCGGAGGAGACTTGTATCGCGGCTTCTACAGCGAATCCGAACGGCTGTGCTGGCGCCCCGAGGACGAATTCGAAGCCTGCCGGCGCACAACGTTTGTAGATATCCATGACATGGTGGTGGGCAATCTGGAAGAGCGCTGGGCACTGCTCAGCGAATTCCTGGGATTTCAGGGGGAGGAGTGGTTACTTCCTCTGGGCGAGGGTGAATACGCAGACCCCTTGATCGACGCCCATTTAAGTGGCCTGGAAGCAGAATTCGTTGGCGGCCGCAGTTATGAAGCCGGGTTCTCGGAGCATGTCCGGCGCACACTGGCGAACATGCGGCGCAAGGGAGTGCCTGAGTCCGTCTGCGAGCAAATGGTCCTGAAACCGGGGCAACAGCAGACGCTTGATGAGCTGCGCGAGACGGCCGCGAACTGTCTGCAAAAGGCTTACGGCTTGAATGAAGCGCAGTGGGTCTGCCTGTTGTTCACGCCGTTTATTGAACACGGCGCAGGGCTAGAACGGTTTCTGCGCAGCTGTCATCCCGGCATGTTGGTGGCGATGCCCGATTTGCACCGGGCCATGCAGGGGTTGCACGGACCGGAGCAGGTGCTGCAATGGATGACCGATGTCAGTGGTTTGCCCGTCCGGTTGATCGCTCGTCTTTACGCCATGGAGCCATTGCCAAAGCGTGGGGGTGCCGTGCAAGCGATAGACGCCACACTCGACGCGGTAGCGTTGGCAGAGACCGGTTCAGGTGTGGGTGACGCATTGTGGTTGGCGCCTCAGGAATGAACGTTGAAAACTGTCGGATAGATCCCGTCGCGCTGTGGTCAAACTGCCAGTAAACTGCGCTGTATTTCCTGAACCACTCTATTTCAGAGGTTTTGCATGACTATCAGTCCTTTTGCGGGCAAACCGGCACCGGCAGAATTGTTGGTCGACATCCCGCGACTGGTAACGGCTTATTACACTGGCCAACCGGATGCTTCGATTTCCACCCAGCGTGTGGCGTTTGGCACGTCCGGGCACCGCGGCAGCTCCTTTGACCTGAGTTTCAATGAATGGCACGTTCTGGCGATCAGCCAGGCGATCTGCCTGTACCGTGAGGCGCAGGGCATCACTGGCCCGCTGTTCGTCGGCATCGACACTCATGCGCTGTCGACCCCGGCCGGCGCGAGTGCGCTGGAAGTGCTGGCCGCCAACGGCGTGACCGTGATGATCGCCGAAGGTGACGAGTACACGCCGACGCCGGCGGTCTCGCACGCGATCCTCTGCTACAACCGTGGTCGCACGTCAGGGCTGGCCGATGGCATCGTCATCACGCCGTCGCACAACCCGCCACAGAGCGGTGGCTACAAATACAACCCTACCAACGGCGGCCCGGCCGACACCCACATCACCAAGTGGATCGAAGCCAAGGCCAACGAGCTGCTCGCCAACAAACTGGCGGGCGTCAAACGCATCAGCTACGAGCAGGCGCTCAAGGCCAGCACCACGCACCGTCACGACTACCTCAACACCTACGTCGCTGACCTGATCAACGTGATCGACTTCGATGCCATTCGTGACGCCAAACTGCGTCTGGGTGTCGATCCGCTGGGCGGAGCAGGGGTGCGTTACTGGTCGGCCATTGCCGAGCATTATCGTCTTGACCTGGACGTCGTGAATAAGCAGGTCGATTCGACTTTCCGCTTCATGACAGTCGATTGGGACGGTCAGATTCGCATGGACCCATCGTCCAGCCACGCCATGCAGGGCTTGATCGGTCTCAAGGAGCGCTTTGACGTGGCTTTCGCCTGCGACCCGGACCACGACCGTCACGGCATCGTCACGCCTTCGGGCGGTCTGCTGGCCCCGAACAACTATCTGGCGGTGGCCATCGACTACCTGTTCCAGAACCGTCCGCAATGGCGCGCCGATGCTGCCGTGGGTAAAACCGTGGTCAGCAGCGGTCTGATCGATCGCGTGGCCAAGCGCCTGGGTCGGCGCCTGTACGAAGTGCCGGTGGGCTTCAAATGGTTCGCCGATGGCCTGTTCGACGGCTCGCTGGGTTTTGGTGGCGAGGAAAGTGCCGGCGCGTCGTTCCTGCGCAAGGACGGCGGCGTGTGGAGCACCGACAAGGATGGTCTGATCCCGGCCTTGCTGGCGGCTGAAATGACCGCGCGTACCGGTCGCGATCCAAGCCAGATCTATCGCGGATTGACCGATGAACTGGGCGAGCCGTTCTCGGTGCGTGTGGATGCCAAGGCCAACCCTGAGCAGAAAGCCCTGCTGAGCAAGCTGTCGCCGGCACAGGTAACGTCCACCGAGCTGGCAGGCGAGAAGATTCAGAGCATTCTCAGCCATGCGCCGGGCAACGATCAGGCCATTGGTGGCTTGAAAGTGATGACCGAAAACGGCTGGTTCGCCGCCCGTCCTTCGGGCACCGAAGACATCTACAAGATCTACGCCGAAAGCTTTATCGGCGACGACCACCTCAAACAACTGGTGGCCGAAGCGCAAACCCTGGTGGATGGCGCTATTTCCACCAAGTGATTGCAGGCTGACGCTGAATGAAAAAGGGGCGACCATGACGGTCGCCCCTTTTTTTGGGTGCGATTCAAGCAATCAAGCCAGATCCACCAGCACGATTTCGCTGTCTTCGAGTGCAGTCACGCTCAGCACTGACTCTTGTTCGACGGCAACCCCGTCTCGAGCTTGTGCACGCAAGCCATTGACTTCAATCACCCCGGTGGCAGGCACCAGATAGGCCCGGCGCCCAGCATCCAGACGATATTCTGCGGTTTCACCCGCCTTGAGGTTCGCCGCCACCAACCGTGCATTGGCGCGAATGCGCAGGCTCTGGTCATCGCCATCCTTGCCGCTGGCCAGCGTCACGAAACCTTCGCGCTGACCTTTGGGGAACGGTTTGGCGCCCCAAGAAGGCGGTGCGCCGGTTTCGGTCGGCAGAATCCAGATCTGGAAAATCCGCGTTTCTTTGTCTTCCAGGTTGTATTCGCTGTGCGCAATGCCGGTACCGGCACTCATGACCTGTACGTCGCCTGCTTCAGTGCGGCCCTTGTTGCCAAGATTGTCCTGGTGGGTAATCGCACCTTCACGCACGTAAGTGATGATTTCCATGTCACGGTGCGGGTGCTGCGGGAAACCGGTGCCGGCAGCAATCACGTCATCGTTCCACACACGCAGGTTGCCCCAGTTCATCCGTTGCGGGTCGTAGTACTCGGCGAACGAAAAGTGGTGATGGGCATCCAGCCAGCCGTGATGAGCGCCGCCCAGCGTGTTGAAAGGTCTGAGTTCAAGCATGATCGTCTCCTCAAAAGGTTCGTCATGGGGCGCAACGCCTGAGCCACGAAGCGAGACCGTCGGTTAATGACGGCCATCATCCATCAGTCAACAATCGAGAAAAAGCGTAAAAAGTGCGGCATTCTCATCGAAACTGTCGATGGAAAGCTGGCTTGAAACGATCTCACCCGACTTTCAGTTCATCGCCTAAACCAATGACCTGTAAGCATTTCGCTAGAACTCATTGGCAAATACGGCCACCATAGCCGCAACAGCCTCACACACTGGAGCCCCTCAGCGTGGCGCAACACACTCCCGATCTTCCTCCCGAACTCCGTCCACTGGCCGAGATGCCCTGGTTCAAGCGTCTGGCTGCGCGTTTCTTCGGCCATGGCCTGACACGCTTGCGCGCTCAGCACCGCGCTTCATGGCTACATGGCCAGGCCGATGGTTTTCGCAGCGGCCACACGGCCGGCGTGGAGTACGGCTTCAACGAGGGGAAGCTTGAAGGGCTGGAAGAAGGCCGACAGGTCTTGCTGATTCGAGACAGCCGCAGCACCGAGCATCGTCCGCCGAGCGTCGACAATCATCTGTTCGACGATTGGCGCCTGCCGCTCAGCGCCGAGTTGAAGAAGCGCATGAAGGCTGATGTTGCACGCCTGCTGCCCGAGCACGCCCAGCCGAGTACCGCCCAGTGGAAGATGATCTTCAGTGATACGCCTTCGACCTCGGTGATCGCCGGGGCCGGGGCCGGCAAGTCGACGACACTGGTGCTGCGTATTCTGTTGCTCACGCACTACCTGGGGTTTGAGCTGGATTCGATGACTGTGGTGACCTTCACTCGCGAGTCGCGCAAGGATTTCATCAACAAACTGATCGAGTTGTTCGCGCTCTGGGGCCAGGCATTGAACCTGAAACAGGCGCGGGAATTGGTGCGCACTTTTCACTCGCGCATTCTGCCCATGGTCCGCAGTCTGCCGGGGTTCGAGCGCTTGCAGGCGTTCGAGAACCTCAGCGACCGGGTTCAGGGCGCCGAAGAAGAAGTCGACAGCAGTCCGTTCGATCTGCGGATCAATGACGCCCAGCGCCGACAACTCAACGCCTGTTATCACCGCCTGTTTACCGAAGACGAACGTTTCCGCCAGTTGATTCAACCGTTGGCCAAGGCCGGTTTGCAGCTCAAGGAGCTGGAACGCGATCACCCGGATGTGCAAAAGCGCATGGCGGTGACCGAGTTGGCGGCCAAACGCGATGAAGAACTGTGCGATGCCATCGAAGACTTGTGGTTTCGCGCGGGCGCCTGGCCGATCAAAGGCATTGAGCCGAACCGGCAGACCTTCGAGATCAACGGTTCGACCTTTCATTGCCATGGCTACATTCCCAGCCTGGATGCCTGGGTGGTGCTTGGTTTTGATCCTCGGGAAAATCCGCAGATCTGCCGACCCAATGCCAAGCTCAGCGTGCGCGCTGAGTGGGCTGTAAAGCGCACCCTGTTTCAAGCTTTCTGTCGTAAGCCATTGATTTGGATTGATAGTTACGAGTCATCCAAGCGAGTGCTGGCGACCCTGGCCGCTGATGCCAGCGCCGGTCCCGGGTTCGATTACAAGGTCAAAGGCGAGCTGGTATCGGCGCCGCTGCTGGACTGTTTTGTCGCGGCGGCCGGCTTCATCGAAAACCTCGGGCTGGATGTGCCGGATGCGGTCGGGCGCATGAGTTTTGCCAAGGATGATCCGGACCGGTTCTTCTTTGAGGCGCTGAGCCTGTTCTGGCGCGCCCTGGAAGATCATCTGCTCGATCAGAAACCGCCGGTGATGACCTACAACCGAATGTTCGCGCTGTTCAGCGAGCATTCGCCGGAGAACCTCAAGTTGCTCAGCGATGAGTTGCTGCGGCCCATGTCGCACTTGATGATCGACGAGTTTCAAGACGTGTCGCCGCAGATCGTCTCGTGGATCCGTGCCAGCCTCGTGGAAATCCGCAGTCGTGGCCCGGCCATGCATGTCGGGCGGGGTGCCCAGCGCTCATCGCTGCTGTGTGTGGGTGACGACTGGCAGTCGATCTACGGCTGGCGCGGCAGTTCGCCGAGTTACTTCATGGAGTTCAACAAGGAATTTCCGTCGCCAAGTACCACACGGGTGATGCTCAGCGACAATTACCGCAGCCATCAGCACATCATCGATGCCGCCGAACACATCGTCCGGGCCGCGCCAGCGATCCCGGGCAAAAAGGCCAAGGCCAGCGGCGCACCCAAGCCGCTGCGGCCGGTCAATGTGCTGGAGCGCGATGACCAGGCCATGGGGCAACGCTTGGTCGAGCATTACAATCGCGGTGATTCGATCTTGATGCTTTATCGAAAAAGCAGCGATAAGTCATTGATAGAGCAACATATTCAGTCTGTAGTTAATGTTGATTCTAGCTTGCCGTATGAAGCGCGACGCCTCAAACAGCTCACTTACCACAGTGCCAAGGGCCTGCAGGCGGATGCGGTTTTTCTGCTCGGTGATTGCCAGCACCTGACCAGTTCGCCGTACAAGAATCAGGTGTACCGCATGGCCGGTCTGGGCAAGGCTGGGGACAGCGAGCCCTATGACACGGCGCAAAAGGACGAGATTCTGCGTCTGGCCTACGTCGGCATCACCCGGGCGGTCAGCCATTGTTACTGGTACGTTGAGCCACAGGACACTCAGGCCGTGAACATGCCAAGGGCGTCCGACCGGGTTGCCCAAGGCAAGGCGTTCTTTGCTGATCACCGAGCCAAAGTGACAACTGCGTAATCGTCAGGCACAAAAAAGCCCGTCATCACTGGCGGGCTTTTTTATGTAAAACAAAAGGTTATGCGTAATTCTTGAAGGACTCCGGAGGAGTGAAAGCCTCCAGTTCGTCTTCCACGGCCTCGATGATGCGCTCGACATCGGCCGCGTTCATCACCGTCGCACAAGGAATGCCGGCAATGGCGATCATGGTTTCACCGCTGGCACGATCAAACAGGCGGGCAATCATGCTGCCCGGTGCGTCCATCGTTGCTTCAAAACCCATGGGATGAAAGTGCCAGCGCATCAGCTGGCACGCGTTGGGAAAGGTGACTTTACTGGAACCTCTATTCATGTGTTGCCCGCCTTCTTCATCGAGCGCTTCCGTTTGCTCATGTTAGGTGGGAAGAGCCTTCAATGGCTCAACCGGTCAGTGACATTAAAAGTAGCACTCGGATGTGAATTTTCCGTGAGATTTTTCAGTTCATTTTGCGATTGCTGCGCATTTTTTGATGTAAGTCACGCCCGGATCAGTCATCGCCAAAAGGCCAGCACGGTTTAGCCGTTGATCGCTGTGCCGAACTTGGGCAAGCTCGATTCTTTTGTACCGAGCCCTTTATGCACGCCGACGATGACGGCCCAGAACAGACCCCGGCCACGGCCGCCACGGTCTTGCGCTATCACCTGAGCTGGAAACACCGCGATCTGGACAGCGTCATGGCGTTGTATCACCCGGACGTCCAGTACAACGATTTCTTCCAGAACCGGGTGCTCGGCCTCGACGAGTTGCGCGAGTACGTGCGTGTCAGCATGCCGCGAGAATCCGACGAAGCGCTCGAGCATTGCGACCGGATCCGCGTGGATGGCAGCACGGCGTTCATTCAGTACGAAGTGACTCTGCGCGGTGGTGACGGGCTGGTGTCGTTCCATTCCAGCGAAGCGATCACGGTCAAGGACGGCTTGATCTGGCGAGTCAATGAATACGCCTCGCTGGTTCGCGCACAGACTCAAGGCGCCGCTGCGCCCAGTCAGCGTCCGGCGGCCAGTCGCCTGGGCTTGTCGCCGCGCCAGTTGAGTTTCATGGCCGAAGACCTGCAGCAATACTTCGAACGGCAGCAGCCGTACCTCGACCCGGAGCTGGACCTGCAACGGGTGGCGAAGGAGTGTGGCTACAGCCGCAATCAGATTTCCTATCTGCTCAACCAGGTGCTGGGGCAGAGCTTCTACCGCTACGTCAACCAGGCGCGCCTGCAACATTTGCTCAAGTCGCTGGACCACGCCACGCCACCGCTGCGCATCGACGAACTGGCATTTGCCGCCGGCTTCAACTCGCTGTCGGCGTTCTACAGCTGTTTCCGCCAGCATACCGGCCAGTCGCCGAAGGCCTACGCCAAACAAATTTCTTTGCGGGCACGCGCGCAAGACAGTGATTGAAGTCACGCACTAGGATCGACGCCATCGAAGGTTTTCAGTGGCGGAGTCTTGCATGCCGGCGTGGCGCACTATCAGTTTGTGGATGGATCAACTCGATGAGCCGCTGATCGCGCGGCCGGCGCTTGAACGGGATCTGGATGTCGACGTAGCGATCATCGGTGCCGGTTATACCGGGCTGTGGACCGCGTACTATCTGAAAAAACTCGCGCCGGGCCTCGACATTGCCATTGTCGAGGCGCAAACCGCCGGTTTCGGTGCGTCCGGACGCAATGGCGGCTGGCTGATGGGCAACCTGCTGGGCGAGGATCGACTGCTTGCCGGCCTGTCGCCGCAACAGCGCCGCGCTTCGTTTGATCTGCTGCACAGCATCCCGGATGAAGTGGAAATTGTCCTCGAACGTGAGGGTATCGACTGCGATTACCGCAAAGGCGGAGTGCTGTATTGCGCCGCCCGCTACCCGGAGCAGGAAGCCAGCCTGCGCGAATACCTCGCCAAACTGCATGCCCAAGGCCTGACCGACAACGATTACCGCTGGTTGAGCCCGGAGCAGCTGGCGCAACAGATTCGCGTCGCCAAGCCCTATGGCGGTATCTATGCGCCGCACGTCGCGACCATTCACCCGGCGAAGCTGGTGCGTGGCCTGGCGCGCACCGTGCAGAACATGGGCGTGAAGATTTATGAGAACAGCCCGGTCACCCACTGGCAGTCCGGCAGCTTGCGCACCGCCAAGGCCAGCGTGCGCAGTCGCTGGATCGTGCCGGCCGTCGAAGGCTATTCGGTCACATTGCCACCGCTGGGCCGCTATCAGTTGCCGGTGCAAAGCCTGATTGTCGCCACCGAGCCGTTATCTGCAGCGACCTGGAATGAAATCGGCCTCAACCGTGGCCAGGCGTTCAGCGAGTTCAGCCGTCAGGTCACCTATGGCCAGCGCAGTGCTGACAACCGTCTGATTTTCGGTGCTCGCGGCGGTTATCAGTTCGCCGGCAAGCTGCGCCACAACTTCGATCTGACCCGCGATGAAGTCGAACTGCGCCGCTATCTGTTTGGCGAACTGTTCCCGCCGTTGAAAAACGTGCAGATCACCCACGCCTGGGGTGGCAACCTCGGCATGTCCCGGCATTTCAAGCCACACATGCTCTGCGATCGCGCCAATGGCATTGCGCTGTCCGGTGGTTACGGCGGGGAGGGCGTCGGTGCCAGCAACCTCGGCGGTCGCACTCTGGCCGATCTGATTCTGGAGCGCGATACCGAACTGGTACACCAGCCGTGGGTGCTGCCGGATGGCGGGATTCATGCCTTGCGCGCCTGGGAGCCGGAGCCGTGCCGTTGGCTTGGCTACAACGCGATCATCAAAAGCTTCGTCCACGAAGACCAGACCCTCGCCAACCCTGCTACCGCACCGTGGCGGCGCAAGCTCGCCAGTCAGGTGGCGGGCTTCATGGAAGGTTTCATGCACTAACCGCCGTTTTCTTCAAAAGACAGGTCCCGCCATGAGCATTACGCAGTTCAAAAACACCGCCACCCTGCAACTCGACGAGTCCAGTCCGGTCGCCGTGCCACTCGGTGAGCCGGTCGCCATTGCCTCGATCACCAGTGTCGAGCGCGACGACGGCGTCGAAACCGGCGTCTGGGAATGCACCCCGGGGCGCTGGCGCCGGCAGATCACCGCTCAGGAGTTCTGCCACTTCATCTCCGGTCGTTGCACGTTCACCCCGGACGACGGCGGCGCAACCCTGCACATACAAGGTGGCGACGCACTGATGTTGCCGGCCAACACGCTCGGTATTTGGGATATCCAGGAGACCGTGCGCAAGACCTACGTCCTGATTTTCTGACGCTTTGATCCTTTGATTGCCTGCCAACAACAATAGTCTCTACAGGAATCGACCCATGCTCCAGAAAACACTCACCCTGGCGCCGCTGCTGCTGGCCGCCTCGATCAGCCATGCCGCCGAAACGGTCAAGGTTTATAACTGGTCCGACTACATCGCGCCGGACACCACGAAAAACTTCCAGAAAGACACCGGCATCGGCGTCACCTATGACGTCTATGACAGCAACGAAACCCTCGACGGCAAGTTGATGACTGGCAAATCCGGTTACGACGTGGTGTTCCCGTCCAACCACTTCATGGCTCGGCAGATCCAGGGCGGGGCGCTGAAGAAGCTCGACAAGAGCCTGTTGCCGAACTGGAAGAACCTCAACCCGGTGTTGCTCAAGGCCCTGCAGGTCAATGACCCGAATAACGAGCATGGCTTCCCGTACCTGTGGGGCAGCACCGGCATCGGCTACAACATCGCCAAGGTCAAAGCGGTATTGGGCGACAACGCGCCGGTGGATTCCTGGGACCTGATTTTCAAGCCCGAGTACATGGAAAAACTGCAGAAATGCGGGGTCGCCATCCTCGACAACGGCCCGGAATTACTGCCGGCGGCGCTCAATTACCTCGGGTTGCCGCCACACAGCAAGAACCCCGAAGACTACAAGAAGGCGGAAGCGCTGCTGATGAAAGTGCGGCCGTATGTCAGTTACTTCCATTCCTCGAAGTACACCAGCGACCTGGCCAATGGTGATATCTGCGTCGCGGTCGG
The DNA here is from genome assembly GCF_028830055.1 of Pseudomonas serboccidentalis. Taxonomy (NCBI): domain Bacteria; kingdom Pseudomonadati; phylum Pseudomonadota; class Gammaproteobacteria; order Pseudomonadales; family Pseudomonadaceae; genus Pseudomonas; species Pseudomonas serboccidentalis. The sequence continues at coordinate 5,305,914 of NZ_CP101655.1, read as the reverse complement.
TTTCTCCGGCGACATTCTGCAAGCGGAAAACCGCGCCAGGGAAGCCAAGAACGGCATCGACATCGGTTACGCGATTCCCAAGGAAGGTGCAGCGATCTGGTTCGACATGGTCGCCATGCCCGCCGATGCGCCGGACGAGAAGGCCGGTTATGCCTTCATGAACTACCTGTTGCGCCCGGACGTAATGGCCGGCATCAGCAATTACGTGCACTACGCCAATGGCAACGAACAGGCTGACGGCCTGATCGACCCGGCGATCAAGAGCGACACCAAGGTCTATCCGAGCCCGGAGATGATGGGCAAGCTGTTTGCGCTGGAGGCGATGCCGCTGAATATCGACCGGATCCGCACGCGGGTGTGGAACAAGATCCGGACCGGTAGCTGAGGCGTTCCTCGGGTGGGGCATCGTCAATATTCACGATGCTCCTCAAGGCAAGGTTTATAAAAAAAAGCGATAAGTGCTTGTGGCTTATACCTGTCATATCTGACAGGTTTCAACTCCATGCTTTTGCTGTTCAATGGCGGGCAGAAGGGTCGTCGATCCTTCGCGCACCCAGGAGACAGTCATGTCCAGTTCCGAGCAATTTCGTGAAAAGCATCACATTGGTGAAAAAGCTGTAGCAGAAGGTGAAATCAAAGGGAAGGTGATCAATCTCTCCAACCAGCATGAGATCAATTTTAAATCCGACTGGATCTGGCGTGATGAACTGAACGGAGCGCTGCGGTTTCACGGCACCATGCCTGAGCCGGGGGGATCTGGCAGGAGTTTATTGATAGGGCTCAGTTTCAAGGACAAATCACAGCCCTCTGGAACGTACGATGTTAAAGACCCGCAGATCGTCTACCTCACTCTGAAAACTTTCGGTGCTGGTGAACCAGATTGCGAGTTCGAGGCCAGCTCGGGGCACGTCATACTGGAGCATCATCCCAACAATGACATTAACGGCAAGCTGGTTTTCACAACGAAGACAGTCGGCGTTGACAGCTTTAGCGTTAACGTTGTCTTTGACGTTCGCAAGTTCTGATCTGTCCCATCCAAAAGCGTTTCAATCCATACCCGGCAAAAAACGAGGGTCTTGCATTCAAAGAATATCATGGGGACGGTATCTGATATCAATGTTAAAACCCTCATGCCGGGTATGCACCAAAGTGAGACATACGTAACAAAAAACAACTTACCGATATTTAATAATTAAATAGAAAATCCTCAGGCAAATCGGCAGAAACAACCACTTCAAAACATTCTCTCCAGCGCGCAGTCATTGTTTACGGGCACTTGCCGGAACAGTTCAATTTGATCTCAAAAAAACGCTAGACGACAGATTTCAAATTGTGTCAGGTTTCTGATGCCTTCATTGGGCGAGTGATAGGACGATCTCGCCAGGGATTGTCGCTATCTGACAAAAACTGTTCCATTGCTAAACAAGGAAGTGTGTTTATGTCGAAAGTAAAAGCTAACGCTATTGATACCGCCGAACAGGCATTCGTGCCGGTAGGCGCAGTGCAACCCTTGGCGGCAACCAGCTCCGCCTGGAACCAGATCAATAGCTTCAGCCACCAGTACGACCGTGGTGGCAACCTCACGGTCAATGGCAAACCCTCCTTCTCGGTGGATCAAGCCGCCACTCAACTGCTGCGGGATGGTGCTTCCTGGCACGATCTGGACAACAGCGGCAAGATCGAACTGACCTATACCTTTCTGACCGCCAAAACCGCCAACTTCAGCGGCCTGGGTGTCACCGGTTTCAGTCAGTTCAGCGCCCTGCAGAAAACCCAGGCGGTGCTCGCCATGCAATCCTGGGCTGATGTCGCCAACGTGACGTTCACCGAAGCTGCCCGTGGTGGCGATGGTCACATGACCTTCGGTAACTACAGCGGCGGTCAGGAAGGCGCGGCGGCGTTTGCCTTCCTGCCAGGCACCGAGCCAGGCTATGACGGTCAGTCCTGGTACCTGACCGGCAGTGGCTATGACGTCAACAAAACCCCGGGGCTGAACAATTACGGGCGTCAAACCCTGACGCACGAAATCGGTCACACCCTGGGCCTGTCTCACCCTGGCGACTACAACGCCGGCGAAGGCAACCCGACCTATAACGATGCTTCCTACGGGCAAGACACCCGTGGTTACAGCCTCATGAGTTACTGGAGTGAAAGCAACACCGCCCAGAACTTCAGCAAGGGCGGTGTGGAAGCCTATGCCTCCGGCCCGCTGATGGACGACATCGCGGCGATCCAGAAGCTTTACGGTGCCAACCTGAACACTCGTACCGGTGACACCACCTACGGCTTCAACTCCAACGCCGGTCGCGATTTCCTCAGCGCCTCGTCGTCGAGCGACAAGCTGGTGTTCTCGGTGTGGGATGCGGGCGGCAAGGATACTCTGGATTTCTCGGGTTTCACTCAGAACCAGAAGATCAACCTCAATGAAGCTTCGTTCTCCGATGTTGGCGGCATGATCGGCAACGTATCCATTGCCAAGGGCGTCACCATCGAGAACGCCATCGGCGGTTCGGGCAACGACCTGCTGATCGGCAACAGTGTGTCCAACGAGCTGAAGGGCGGTGCTGGCAACGACATCATCTACGGCGCCGGTGGCGGGGACAAACTGTGGGGCGGCTCAGGTTCGGACACGTTTGTGTTCGCGGCCAGTTCCGACTCCAAGCCGGGTGCGATCGATCAGATCCTCGATTTCGTCAGCGGTCTGGACAAAATCGACCTGAGCGCCATCACCAACGGTGCAGGCCTGCACTTCGTCAGCAACTTCACCGGTGCAGCCGGCGACGCGATCCTGACTTCGTCGGGCGGCAACAGTCTGTTGTCGGTGGACTTCTCCGGACACGGTGTGGCGGACTTCCAGGTCAGCACCGTTGGCCAGGCAGCGACCAGCGACATCGTGGCGTGATGTGAAACGGGAAGCGGCGCGTGATGCGCCGCTTTCTTTGCTTGCATCCATTTGAGCACTGGGCAAGGCTACGGGCCGGAGCGAGTTTTCTCATGATCTGTAAAGCTTTTACCTACAAGGCAATGGCGTGGCTTTCAGCGGCGTTCATCATGATTTCTGGAGAAACAACCATGGCAAGCAGCCTCAGACTTGAAGATCCATCGGTTTTCGCCGGGCAGTGGCAAGCCATTCTGACGGCGCCCGATGACGCCTCAGAGGCGCAGGCATTGCAGGACAAACCCTCGAACACCTGCCTGATCGATCTGGAACCCAACCAGACACTGGGCAAGGGCGCCGATTGCCTGGGGGCATGGCTTGAGCAAATGCCGATCGGCTGGTTTCCCGACCCGGACGGCCTGTCGATTACCGGCAAGGAAGGTTCAAGAATCCAGTTTTTCAGCCGACAACGTGATGGGCTTTATCTGAGTACTTTGAAGTCGGGTCTGGTGATTACGCTCAAGCGCAATGCGCCACAGCCGTGAAGATCACAACGACTGGCATTGAATATAAGGCTCGACGTTGCAGTTATAAGCGTCACGGCAATACAGCGAATAGCCGGTTGAATAACCGAAGTTGTTGTTGAAGTGTCAGTGAATAGTTGCAAGAGATACGCCGGCCAGTGCACGGATAATTAATAGAAGCGTCTCGCCGAACAGTGGCGGGGAAACATTTCAGGAATAATCAATGAAGATGGCGAAGGCCCCAGCCACCGCTCCCTTATTCAAGGCTTTGGGTGACTATAAAAGCATTCTGATCAGCGTCGGGTGCTTCACCGCACTGATTAACGTGCTGATGCTGGTGCCCTCCATTTATATGCTGCAGGTCTACGACCGCGTGCTGTCTTCGCAGAACGAAACCACGTTGGCGATGCTGTCGTTGATGGTCGTCGGGTTCTTTGCGTTCATCGGCATGCTGGAAGTGATCCGCAGCTTCATCGTGATCCGCATCGGCAGCCAACTGGAGCGCCGCTTCAACCTGCGGGTGTATCAGGCGGCGTTCGAGCGCAACCTGTTCAAGGGCGAGGGCAACGCCGGGCAATCGCTGGGCGACCTGACCCACATTCGTCAATTTGTCACCGGGCCGGCCCTGTTCGCGTTTTTCGATGCGCCGTGGTTCCCGGTGTACCTGTTCGTTATCTACCTGTTCAATGTCTGGCTCGGTGTGCTGGCCACCGCCGGCGCGCTGCTGCTGATTGCGCTGGCGTGCCTCAACGAATACATGACCAAGACGCCGCTGGGCGAAGCCGCCGGTTTCTCGCAGAAATCCAGCCAACTGGCGACCAGCCACCTGCAAAACGCCGAAACCATTCAAGCCATGGGCATGCTCGGGGCGCTGCGCAAGCGCTGGTTTGGCGTGCACTCGCGTTTCCTCGGCCTGCAGAACCAGGCCAGCGACACGGGCGCAGTGATCAGCTCGATCAGTAAAACCCTGCGCCTGTGCCTGCAATCGCTGGTGCTGGGCCTCGGTGCCTTGCTGGTGATCAAGGGCGACATGACTGCCGGCATGATGATCGCCGGTTCGATCCTGATGGGCCGCGTGCTGAGCCCGATCGACCAGTTGATCGCGGTGTGGAAACAGTGGAGCGGGGCGAAGCTTGCTTACCGTCGTCTGGACTCGCTGCTGCAGGCGTTCCCGCCGAGTGACGACGCCATGGCGCTGCCGGCGCCGAAAGGCCAGATCACCTTCGAGCAAGTCAGTGCCGGCCCTCCTGGTCAGCGCGCGGCGACCTTGCACATGATCAATTTCAATCTGGGCGCTGGCGAAGTGCTGGGCGTGCTTGGCGCCTCCGGTTCCGGCAAGTCGACCCTGGCCCGAGTGCTGGTCGGCGTGTGGCCGACCCTCGGTGGCACGGTGCGCCTGGACGGTGCCGACATCCATCGCTGGAACCGCGACGAACTCGGCCCGTACGTTGGTTATTTGCCGCAGGACATCGAACTGTTCAGCGGCAGCATTGCCGAGAACATCGCCCGTTTCAGCGAGGCCAGCCCGGAAAAAGTCGTGGCCGCTGCGCAGCAGGCCGGCGTGCACGAGATGATCTTGCGCTTGCCGCAAGGCTACGACACGCAATTGGGCGAGGACGGCAGTGGCCTGTCCGGCGGTCAGAAGCAGCGCGTGGCACTGGCCCGCGCGATGTATGGCGACCCGAGCCTGGTAGTGCTTGATGAGCCGAACTCCAACCTCGACACCGTCGGTGAAGCGGCGCTGGCCAGTGCCATCGCCCAGCTCAAGGCCAAAGGCACCACGGTGGTGCTGGTGACGCATCGTTCTTCGGTATTGGCTCAGGCTGACAAGTTGCTGGTGCTCAATGACGGCCGCTTGCAGGCGTTTGGCGCCAGTCAGGATGTACTCAAGGCGCTGTCCGGCGCCCAGGAACAACAACGGGAAAAATCTGCGCAGGCACCGGGCGGGCTCAGCATGAGCCGGCAGTACCAGCCCACGACAAGGAATTCGGGTGTATGAGCAGCGCCAGCATGAACACTGAAAACGAAGCGAACATGGAACACGCCTACATCACCGAGCGCCCGGAGCGCGATGCGAAATTCTTCGCGCGCATGGGCTGGATTCTCGCCCTCGTCGGTGCCGGCAGTTTCTTCACCTGGGCCGCACTGGCGCCACTGGATCAGGGCATTCCGGTGCAGGGCACCGTGGTGGTGTCGGGCAAACGCAAGGCCGTGCAATCGATGAGCAGCGGCGTGGTCAGCCGGATCCTGGTGCGCGAAGGCGAGATCGTCAAACAGGGCCAACCGCTGTTCCGCCTCGACCAGACGCAAGTTGCCGCCGATGTGCAATCGCTGCAAGCCCAGTACCGCATGGCCTGGGCCAGCCTCGCGCGCTGGCAGGCCGAGCGCGACAACCTCAAAGCGATCACCTTTCCCGCCGAGCTGAGCAACGACCCGGATCCGCGCCTGGCGCTGGTGCTTGAAGGTCAGCGCCAACTGTTCAGCAGCCGCCGCGAAGCGTTCTACCGCGAGCAGGCCGGGTTGCGTGCGAGCATCGAAGGTGCCACTTCTCAATTGGCCGGCATGCGTCGCGCGCGCACCGACCTCAATGCCCAGGCCGACTCTCTGCAACAGCAACTGAGCAATCTGCAGCCGCTGGCGGACAACGGCTACATCCCGCGCAACCGCTTGATGGAATACCAGCGTCAGCTGTCGCAAGTGCAGCAGCAACTGGCCGAGAACACCGGTGAAAGCGGCCGCGTGGAGCAGGGCATCCTCGAATCGCGTCTGAAGCTGCAACAGCATGGCGAGGAGTATCAGAAAGAAGTGCGCACGCAACTGGCCGACGCACAGCTCAAAAGCGTGACGCTGTCCGAGCAACTGACTTCGGCCGGGTTCGACCTGCAGCACAGCGAAATCCTCGCCACCGCCGACGGTGTGGCGGTCAACCTTGGCGTGCACACCGAAGGCGCCGTGGTGCGTCAGGGCGAAACCCTGCTGGAGATCGTTCCGCAAGGCACCACCCTGGAAGTGGAAGGGCACCTGCCGATCAACCTGATCGACAAGGTCGGTACGCATTTGCCGGTGGACATCCTTTTTACCGCGTTCAACCAGAGCAAGACCCCGCGCGTGCCGGGTGAGGTCAGCCTGATTTCCGCCGACCAGATGGTCGACGAAAAAACCGGCGTGCCGTACTACGTGTTGCGCAGCAGCGTCAGTGATCAGGCGATGGAAAAACTCCACGGCCTGGTGATCAAGCCCGGTATGCCGGCGGAGATGTTCGTGCGCACGGGCGAACGTTCACTGCTCAACTACCTGTTCAAACCGCTGCTCGATCGGGCCGGCTCTGCGTTGACCGAAGAATAAGGATGTTCGGCTGTATGAATAAGCTTTCGATGTTGGGAGCAGCGCTCGCGCTGCTCGCAGGAAACAGCGCGCTGGCGGCCATGGGGCCATTCGAGATCTACGAGCAGGCATTGCGCAACGACCCGGTGTTCCTCGGCGCGATCAAGGAACGCGACGCGGGCCTGGAAAACCGCATCATCGGCCGCGCCGGGCTGTTGCCCAGGGTTGGCTACAACTACAACAAGGGCCGCAACTCGTCGAAAGCCACCTCGCTGGACGAGCGTGCGCGTAACCGCACCGAGGACCGCAACTACAACAGTTACGGTTCGACCCTGACGGTGCAGCAGCCGCTGCTCGACTACGAAGCCTACGCGGCGTATCGCAAAGGCGTGGCACAGTCGCTGTTCGCCGACGAGGCGTTTCGCGGCAAGAGCCAGGAACTGCTGGTCCGGGTGCTGGACAACTACACCAAAGCCTTGTTCGCCCAGGATCAGATCGACATCGCTCAGGCCAAGAAGAAGGCCTACGAGCAGCAGTTCCAGCAGAACGAGCACATGTTCAAGCAAGGCGAGGGCACGCGCACCGACATCCTTGAAGCCGAGTCGCGCTATGAGCTGGCGACCGCCGAGGAAATCGAGGCGCGCAACGAGCAAGACGCCGCACTGCGCGAACTCGGGGCGTTGGTGGGCGTGCCGGCGGTGGACATCGGCGATCTGGCGCCGCTGGATCAGAACTTCCAGACCTTCGCCTTGATGCCGGCCAACTACGACACCTGGCATGAACTGGCGATCAGCAACAACCCCAACCTCGCGTCGCAACGTCAGGCCGTGGAAGTGGCGCGGTACGAAGTCGAGCGCAACCGCGCCGGGCATCTGCCGAAGGTCAACGCCTACGCCTCGATGCGTCAGAACGAATCCGAGAGCGGCAACACCTATAACCAGCGCTATGAAACCAACACCATCGGTTTCGAAGTCAGCGTGCCGCTGTATGCCGGGGGCGGGGTGTCGGCCTCGACCCGTCAGGCCAGCCGCACCATGGAACAGGCGGAATACGAACTCGACGGCAAGACCCGAGAAACGCTGATCGAACTGCGCCGGCAGTTCAGTGCCTGCCTGTCGGGTGTCAACAAACTGCGCGCTTATCAGAAGGCACTGACCTCGGCTGAAGCGCTGGTGGTGTCGACCAAGCAAAGCATTCTTGGCGGTGAACGAACCAATCTGGATGCGTTGAACGCCGAACAACAACTATTTACCACCCGCCGCGATCTGGCTCAGGCACGCTACGACTACTTGATGGCCTGGACCAAGCTGCATTACTACGCGGGAACCCTGAACGAACAGGATCTGGCCCGGGTGGATGAGGCCTTTGGACAAGGCCCGAAACCCCGGTAACACCAAAATTCCTGTAGGCGCTTAAAGCAGATCAAAAGATCGCAGCCTGCGGCAGCTCCTACCAAGAGCAAGAACATGGCGACATAGCTGACACAGCAATCCCTGTAGGCGCTGCCGAAGGCTGCGATCTTTTGATCCGGCTTTTAGCGCCTGCAAAACAATAAGAAAAGTGAGTGGTGAACATGGAAGTACGCATCAAGCCGGCGGCGGTCGGCACCCTGTTGCTCGCAGTTTCCATCGCGCAAGCCAATGCGCAATACGTCGAATCCGGCCAACCCGGCGATCCGGCCAGTTGGCGCAGCGCCGAGTTCCAGCGCGACTGGGGTCTGGCGCGGATGCAGGCCGATCAGGCCTACGCCGCCGGGATCACCGGCAAGGGCGTGAAGATCGGCGCTCTCGATTCCGGCTTCGATGCCACCCACCCCGAGTTCGCCACCGAGCGTTATCACCCGGTACTGGCGTCCGGCAGCTATGTCGACGGTTCGCTGTTCAGCGTCAACGGCACCCTCAACCCCAACAACGACTCCCACGGCACCCACGTGGTCGGCACCATGGGCGCGAGCCGTGACGGCAATGGCATGCACGGCGTGGCATACAACGCGCAAATCTACGTCGGCAATACCAACAAGAACGACAGCTTCCTGTTTGGCCCCAAACCCGATCCGCGTTACTTCAAAGCGGTGTATGACGCTCTGGCTGACGCTGGCGTGCGCGCCATCAACAACAGTTGGGGCAGCCAGCCGCCGGATGTCAGCTATCGCACCCTGGCCGATCTGCACGCGGCCTATGCTCAGCACTGGAATCAGGGCACCTGGCTCGACGCCGCGGCGGACGTCTCGCGCCGCGGCGTGATCAACGTGTTCAGTGCTGGCAACAGCGGCTACCCGAACGCCAGCGTGCGTTCGGCGCTGCCGTATTTTCAGCCGGATCTCGAAGGCCACTGGCTGGCAGTGTCGGGGCTGGATCAAAGCAATCAGCAGAAGTACAACCAGTGCGGCATCGCCAAATACTGGTGCATCACCACGCCGGGGGCGAAGATCGACAGCACTATCCCGGGCGGCGGGTACGCGATCAAGTCCGGCACCTCGATGGCCGCACCGCACGCCACCGGGGCACTGGCGCTGGTGATGGAACGCTATCCGTACATGAACAATCAGCAGGCGCTCGAAGTGCTGCTGACCACCGCCACGCAACTCGACGGCTCGGTCACCGATGCACCGACCGAGCGGGTTGGCTGGGGCGTCGCCAACCTGAACCGGGCGATGCGCGGGCCGGGGCAATTGCTGGGGGCGTTCAATGCCAACCTGGCTGCCGGGCAAAGCGACGTCTGGAGCAATGACATCTCCGACAAGGCCTTGCTCCAGCGTCAGGGCGAAGACCTCGCCGAACACAGCGCCTGGCAGCAGACCTTGCAGGACAAAGGTTGGCAGAACGGCGTACCGGCCGGCGCCAGTCAGCAGGATCAGACCGATTACGCAGTGGGCATGGCCCGTGATGCCGCAGCGGCGACCCGGGTCTATCAGGGCAGCCTGATCAAATCCGGAGCAGGGCGCTTGCTGCTGACCGGCGACAACACCTTTCGCGGCCCGACCACGGTCAACGGCGGCTTGCTCAGCGTCAACGGTTCGCTGGCCTCGGCGGTGACCGTCAATGACAGCGGCACCCTGGGCGGCTCCGGGCGGATCGCTGCGCTGACAGCCAACAGCGGCGGCCGCGTGGCGCCGGGCAATTCCATAGGCACCTTGAATGTTGCCGGTGACGTGACCTTTGCGCAGGGTTCGACCTACGCGGTCGAGCTGTCGCCGACCAATAGCGACCGTATCGTCGCCGGCGGCACCGCAAGCATCAGCGGCGCCACCGTCAGCCTGTCGCTGGAAAACAGCCCGACCTTGCTCAGCACTACTGAAGCCCGCAGCCTGCTCGGCCACTCATACGACATTCTGCAAGCAGCCGGTGGCATTCAAGGCCAGTTCGGTGCGGTGTTGCCGGACTACCTGTTCATCGGTGGCAACCTCGACTACGCGGCCAACGCGATTCAGCTCGACATCCAGCGCAACGCAACCTCGTTCGCCAGCGTCGGGCAAACCCCGAATCAGCGCGCGGTGGCGGCGGCTGTCGAAGGCCTGGGCGCCGGTCATTCGGTGTACGAAAGCCTGCTGCTGTCGCCCTCGGCGGCCTCGGCGCAACAGGCGTTCCAGCAACTGAGCGGCGAAATCTACCCGGCGCTCGGCTCAATGCTGATCAATGACAGCCGCCAGTTGCGCGACGCGGTCGGCGAACGCCTGCACGATGCAAACGCCACGCACAGCAACGGCTGGATCAAGGCCCTCGGCGCCTGGGGTTCGACCGACTCCGGTCAGGACACGTCGCGCTACAGCACCTCGATCGGAGGTTTGCTGGCCGGCGTCGATGGCGCGCTGGACGAGCAGACCCGCATCGGTCTGGTCACCGGGTACAGCGACAGTTCGCTGAACATGGGCTCGGACACGCATTCGTCGGCCAAGGTCGACAGCTATCACCTCGGCGCCTACGCCGGTCACGACATCGGCGCCTGGCGCCTGAGCACCGGTGCGGCCTACAGCTGGCATCGCGCCGACGTCAAACGCGATCTGCAGTACGGTGATGTCAGCGCCAAACAGAAAACCAAGGTCGACGCGGCCACCACTCAGGTCTTCGGTGAAGCGGCTTATCGCCTGAACCTGCAACCGGTCGCGCTGGAGCCGTTCGCCAACCTCGCTTACGTGCATCTGGACACTGACGGCTTCACCGAAAAGGGCGACGCGGCGGCGCTGAAAAGCACCGGCGACCAGCGTGATGTGGTGCTCAGCACCCTTGGTGTACGGGCGGTCAAGCGGTTCAATTTGTCGGCCGGGCAGGCGCTGGACGTCAGCGGCCACCTCGGCTGGCAGCACAGCCTCAGCGACATCGACGCCGAACAGCATCTGCGTTTTGCCAGCGGCAGCACACCGTACTCGGTAGAGAGTTCGGCGCTGGTGCGCGATGCCGCGCTGGTGGGCGTACAAGCCAGCCTGGCGTTGAGCAAGGACGTGCGGGTCAACCTTGATTACAACGGGCAACTCGCCAACCGCGAGAAGAGCCATGGCGTGGGGCTGAGCCTGAACTGGCAGTTCTGACGGAGGGGGTACGCGCCCCCCTGTAGGAGCTGCCGCAGGCTGCGATCTTTTAAAAGCCAGATCAAAAGATCGCAGCCTGCGGCAGCTCCTACAGGTTCCGTGGGCACATACCAGTGGCGAGGGAGCTTGCTCCCGCTCGGCTGCGTAGCAGTCGCAAATCCGACAAACCGGGTTCGACTGGGAAAATGCAGGGGCCGCTTCGCGCCCCAGCGGGAGCAAGCTCCCTGGCCACAAAAAGCAGCATTCATGAGATTGAAGTAAACGGATTTTTCTCAACAACACTAAGGAAGGTCGCTGGATGAATAACAACAATACCCCCGCGCAAACGGGTGGTCGCTTCGCCATGAAAACCCTCAATTGCGCCGTACTCTGCGCGTTGACCACCTGGGGCACCGCGCACGCGGCGCCTTACGTGGAAAACGGCCGCACCGGCGATCCCGCCAGTTGGCGCAGTGCCGAGTTCCAGGCCGAGTGGGGCCTGGGCGCCATTGGCGCCGATCACGCTTACGCTGCCGGTTACACCGGTAAAGGCGTGAAACTGGGCATCTTTGACCAGCCGGTGTACGCCGCGCACCCGGAGTTCTCCGGCAGCAATAAAGTCGTGACCCTGGTCACCAGCGGGATCCGCGAATACACCGACCCGTACATCCCGGTCAAAGCCGGCGATGCGTTCCGCTATGACGGTTCGCCCTCGGTCGGTTCCGACGGCAAGCTCGGTGCCCACGGCACCCATGTCGGTGGTATCGCTGCCGGCAGCCGTGACGGCGGGCCGATGCACGGTGTGGCGTTCGGTGCGCAGATCATCAGCGCCGACAACGGCGACCCGGGCCCGGAAGACGGCATCGTCCGTGGCAACGACGGCGCGGTGTACAAGGCCGGTTGGGATGCGCTGATCGCCAGTGGCGCGCGGATCATCAACAACAGTTGGGGCATCGGCATCACTGACCGTTTCGACCTCGGTGGCCGCGACCCGGCGTATCCGCACTTCACGGTCAATGACGCGCAATTGCAGTTCAACGAAATTCGCACGTTGCTCGGCACCAAACCCGGCGGTGCCTACGACGGCGCCATTGCCGCCGCCCGCAGCGGCATCGTGACGATTTTCGCCGCCGGTAACGATTACAACCTGAACAACCCGGACGCCATCGCCGGCCTCGGTTACTTCGTGCCGGACATCGCGCCGAACTGGATCACCGTCGCCGCGTTGCAGAGGAACCCGGACCAGGCCAGCGCCAACCCGTACATCATGAGTACGTTCTCCTCGCGCTGCGGCTACACCGCGAGCTTCTGCGTCGCGGCACCGGGCACGCAGATCTATAGCTCGATCATCAGCGGCACCAACGCCGACAACCTGACCACCGGCTACAAAAATTACAACGGCACCTCGATGGCCGCGCCGCACGTGGCCGGCTCGATGGCGGTGTTGATGGAGCGCTTCCCGTACATGACTGGCGATCAGGTCGCCACGGTGTTGCGCACCACCGCCACCGACCTCGGCGCACCGGGCATCGACGCCTTGTACGGCTGGGGCATGATCAACCTGCGCAAGGGCATTGATGGCCCGGCGATGTTCGTCACCGAGCAGGACATTCCCGAAGAGTTCCGCATTCAGGGTGCCTACGGTTCGGGCCAGTTTGTCGCAGATTTGCCGGGCATCGGCGCGATCATCGACAAGGGCAAACCGACCGAGCGCGTGTGCAACGACATCACTTGCGGCCTCGACACCTGGCGCAACGACATTTCCGGTCACGGCGGCCTGACCAAACAGGGCATCGGCACGCTGGTGATGACCGGCAACAACACCTACAGCGGCCCGACCCTGGTCAATCAGGGACGTCTGGCAATCAACGGTTCGTTGGCATCGGCAGTCACGGTCAACGACAGCGGCATCCTCGGCGGTAACGGCCGCATCGGCGCACTGACCGCGAAAAGCGGCGGTACCGTCGCGCCGGGCAACTCCATTGGCACGCTGAACGTGGCCGGTGACGTGACCTTCGAGCGCGGTTCGACCTACGCGGTGGAAGTGTCGCCAACCAGCAGCGACAAGATCGTGGCCGGTGGCACAGCGCTGATTGATGGCGCCACCGTCAGCCTCTCACTGGAAAACAGCCCGACCTTGCTCAGCACCACGCAAGTGAAAAGCCTGCTCGGCACTCAGTTCAACATCCTGCAAGCGGCCGGTGGCATTCAAGGCCAGTTCGGCCAGGTGCTGCCGAACTACGCGTTCCTTGGCGGCACCCTGGCGTACTCGGCCAACGGTGTGCAACTGGACGTGGGGCGCAATGGCGCGTCGTTCGCCAGTGTCGGCCTGACGCCGAACCAGCGTGCGGTCGGTGCGGCTGCCGAGCGTCTGGGCGCGGGCAACGCGCTGTTCGAAACCCTGCTGCTGTCGCCGAATACAGCCTCGGCGCAACAGGCGTTCCAGCAACTGTCCGGGGAAATTCACCCGGCGATTGGCACGCTGCTGATCAACGACAGCCGTTATCTGCGAGAAGCGGTGGGCGAGCGTCTGCGCGAGCGCGATCTGTTCAATGCCGACGCACCGACCGACGATCGCAGCAACGCCTGGGTCAAGGTGTTGGGTTCGTGGGGCAAGAGCGATGGCGGGCATGAGAACGCCGACGCCAACAGCTCCATCGGCGGTCTGCTGGCCGGGGTCGACGGCTTGATTGCTGAAGATACCCGTCTGGGTTTCGTTACCGGTTATAGCGACAGTTCGTTGAACATGGGCGGCGGCACGCATTCGTCGGCCTCGGTCGACAGCTACCACCTGGGTGCGTACCTGGGGCATCAGATCGATGCACTGCGCCTGACCGCAGGCGCGGCTTATAGCTGGCATCGCGTGGACGTGAAACGGGATCTGCAGTTCGGCGGCGTCAGTGCCAAGGAGAAAACCAAGCACGATGCGGCGACGACTCAAGTGTTCACCGAAGCGGCTTACGATCTGCGCCTGCATCCGATGAATCTGGAGCCGTTCGCCAATCTGTCGTACGTGCACCTGAACACCGAAAGTTTCACCGAGAAGGGTGATGCAGCGGCGCTCAAGGGCGGTGAAGATAACCGCGATGTGGTGCTGTCGACCCTTGGCGTCCGCGCCAAGCGCACCTTCGCGCTGTCGGACAAACATCAGCTGGAACTGGGGGCAACCCTCGGCTGGCAGCACAACCTGAGCAGCGTCGATGCTGACAGCCACCTGGCGTTCGCCAATGGCAACAGCGCCTTCACCGTGCAGAGTGTGTCAATGGATCGTGATGCGGCAGTGGTCGGTGTGCGTGCCGGGCTGGCGCTCAATCGCGATGTCCGGGTCAACCTGGATTACAACGGACTGATCGGTAACAACGAGAAGGACCACGGCGTGGGTCTGACCCTCGACTGGCAGTTCTAAAAGCGTACCGGCAGCCCCTCGTGGGGCTGCCGGTTTGAAGGAAGAGAGGGCACAACATGGGATTGTTCGATTATAAAAATGCCGATGGCAAAGCGTTGTACAGCGACGCCATCGCGCTGACGCTGTATGCCTACACCCCGACAGGCCTGCCTTTGCCGGCCACTGCCTGGAAGCCGGTCACCGCGACGGCGCTGGGTTATCAGGGCAAGGTCGGGGCGCAAGGCACGTTCTTCGGTGAGAAGGACGGTTTTACCAGCGCCGAAGCCGAAGTGCTCGGCAGATACGACGCGGCCGGCAAGTTGATCGGTATCGGCGTGGCCTTTCGGGGCACCGGCGGGCTGGGTTACAGCGACACCTTCGGCGACATGAAGAACAATCTGCTGGCCGCCGTCGGGCCGTCGGATTACGCCAGCAACTACGCGAAGAACGCCTTCGACAACCTGCTCAAGGCCGTCGCCGCGTTCGCCATTGCCAACGGCATCGCGGCCAAGGACGTGTTGTTCAGCGGCCACAGCCTGGGCGGTCTCGGGGTCAACAGCGTGGCCGAGTTGAGTGGCAGCAACTGGGGCGGGTTCTTCAAGGACGCCAACTACATTGCGTTCGCTTCGCCGACCCAGAGCAGCACCGGCAACAACGTGCTGAACATCGGTTACGAAAACGATCCGGTGTTCCGCGCCCTGGACGGCACCACGTTCAGCAGTGGGTCGCTGGGCAAACACGACGGGCCGCATGAGTCGACCACCGACAACATCGTCAACTTCAACGACAACTACGCATCCACGGCGCAAAACCTGGTGCCGTTCAGCATCGCCAATCCACTGAACTGGTCGGCCCATGGCTCGCTGGGGTATGCCGATGGCTTGAACCGGGTGATCGACTCAACGTTCTACCCTCTGACGCACAAGGACTCGACGATCATCGTCTCCAACCTGGAAGAGGCGTCCCGGGGCAAGACCTGGGTCGAGGATCTGGGGCGCAGCGGCGAGCCGCACACCGGCAGCACCTTCATCATTGGCACCCAGAGCAGCGACTGGCTCAAGGGCGGGGCGGGCAACGACTTCCTCGAAGGGCTGGGCGGCGATGATCGTTTCCGCGATGACGGTGGCTTCAACATCCTCCTCGGCGGTCAGGGCCACAACACCTTCGAGCTGCAGAAGCCGCTGCAGAACTTCAGCTTCGCCAACGACGGTGACGGCACGCTGTACGTGCGCGACGCCTACGGCGGCATCAGCATGACCCGCGACATCGGCGCGCTGGTGAGCAAGGAGTCGGGTTCGTGGTGGGGCAGCAAGGAGATCACCTGGGGCGTCACCGCCAAGGGGCTGAGCAATGGCAGCGAACTGACCCAGTACACCCATTCGCTCAACGGCGATGCGTACGGCAATGCGCTGCACGCCAGCGCCGACGGTGACTGGCTGTTCGGCCTGGGCGGCGATGACAAGCTGCTCAGCGACAAGGGCCACGTGACCTTCGTCGGTGGCGCCGGCAACGACATGATGACGGCAGTGGGTGGCAACAACACCTTCCTGTTCAGTGGCGCGTTCGGATTCGACGCGATCAATGGCTATCAGGGCAGCGACAAACTGGTGTTCATGGGCGTCGAAGGCGCGGGGCAGGGCTACGACTACAAACAGCATGCGGCGCAGTCAGGGGCCGATACCGTGCTGAAGATTGGCGAATATGCCGTGACCCTGGTGGGGGTGGGAGTGGCTAACCTGTCGGACTCGTCTTTCGTGTTCGCGTAAGCACTCGTCCTGTAGGAGCTGTCGAGTGACACGAGGCTGCGATCTTTTGATCTTGCTTTGAAGAGCAAAGTCAAAAGATCGCAGCCTTCGGCAGCTCCTACAGGGGCTGTGTGCAAGTAGTACTGAAATGCTCCGGGGCGTGCCCGCGAGGGGCGCCCTGGCTGTGAGCTATCTCTGACAATTCCAACAAAAGAGAGGCAATAGCAATGGGTGTGTATGACTACAAGAACTTCGGCACAGCCGATTCCAAGGCGTTGTTCAGCGATGCCATGGCGATCACGCTGTATTCCTACCACAACCTCGATAACGGCTTTGCGGCCGGTTATCAGCACAACGGCTTCGGCCTCGGCCTGCCCGCCACGCTGGTCACGGCGTTGCTTGGCGGCACCGATTCCCAAGGGGTGATTCCCGGCATCCCGTGGAACCCCGATTCGGAAAAACTCGCCCTGGAAGCCGTGAAAAACGCCGGCTGGACACCGATCACCGCCTCGCAACTGGGTTACGACGGCAAGACCGATGCCCGCGGCACCTTCTTCGGCGAGAAGGCCGGTTACACCACCGCTCAGGTCGAAATCCTCGGCAAGTACGACGCTCAGGGCCATCTCACGGAAATCGGCATCGCCTTTCGCGGCACCAGCGGCCCGCGGGAAAACCTGATCCTCGACTCCATCGGCGACGTGATCAACGACTTGCTGGCGGCCTTCGGCCCCAAGGATTACGCCAAGAACTACGCCGGCGAAGCGTTCGGCAATCTGCTCAATGATGTGGTGGCGTTCGCCCAGGCCAACGGCCTCACCGGCAAGGACGTTCTCGTCAGCGGCCACAGCCTCGGCGGCCTGGCGGTCAACAGCATGGCTGACCTGAGTGGCGGCAAATGGGGCGGGTTCTTCGCTGACTCCAACTACATCGCCTACGCCTCGCCCACCCAGAGCAGCACCGACAAGGTGCTCAATGTCGGTTACGAAAACGATCCGGTGTTCCGCGCCCTCGACGGCTCGGCCTTCACCGGCGCCTCGGTCGGCGTGCATGACGCGCCCAAGGAGTCGGCCACCGACAACATCGTCAGCTTCAACGATCACTACGCCTCGACCGCGTGGAATCTGCTGCCATTCTCCATCCTCAACATTCCGACCTGGATCTCGCACCTGCCGACCGCATACGGCGACGGCATGAACCGCATCATCGAGTCGAAGTTCTACGACCTGACCAGCAAGGACTCGACGATCATCGTCGCCAACCTGTCGGACCCGGCGCGGGCCAACACCTGGGTGCAGGACCTCAACCGCAACGCCGAAACCCACAAGGGCAGCACTTTCATCATCGGTAGCGACAGCAATGACCTGATCCAGGGCGGCAGCGGCAACGACTACCTCGAAGGGCGCGCCGGCAACGACACCTTCCGCGACGCTGGCGGCTACAACGTCGTCCTCGGTGGCGCCGGCAGCAACACCCTCGACTTGCAGCAATCGGTGAACAAGTTCGACTTCGCCAACGACGGCGCCGGCAACCTGTACATCCGCGACGCCAATGGCGGGATCAGCATCACCCGCGACATCGGCAGCATCGTCACCAAGGAGCCGGGCTTCCTCTGGGGCCTGTTCAAGGACGACGTGACCCACAGCGTGACGGCCAGCGGCCTGAAGGTCGGTAATAACGTCACTCAGTACGAGTCCAGCGTCAAAGGCACCAGCGGCGCCGACACGCTCAAGGCGCATGCCGGCGGCGACTGGCTGTTCGGGCTGGACGGCAGCGACCACTTGATCGGCGGCATTGGCAACGACGTGTTTGTCGGTGGCGCCGGCAATGACCTGATGGAGTCGGGGGGCGGGGCGGATACGTTCCTGTTCAACGGCGCGTTCGGTCAGGACCGGGTGGTGGGTTACACCGCCAACGACAAACTGGTGTTCCTCGGTGTGCAGGGCGTGTTGCCCACCGACGACTTCCGCGCGCATGCCGCGACGGTGGGACAGGACACGGTGCTGACGTTTGGCAATGACTCGGTGACGCTGGTGGGGGTGGCGCTCAATAACCTGAGTGCCGATGGCGTTGTGATCGCCTGATGCATCAATAACCTGTGGCGAGGGAGCTTGCTCCCGATTGAGTGCGTAGCGCTCATTAAAGTTTTTCAGGGCCGCTCCGCGCCCCAGCGGGAGCAAGCTCCCTCGCCACAACTCGGTATCAAAAGTGACTCGACAGCCACACCCTGACTCAAAAGCTCTGCAAACAGCAAAAGCGGCCTAAAGCCAGTACGTGCACACACGTTCTATAGCTAGCCGCCATTGAGTACAGGAGATGCACACGTGAGAAGGGTCAAGGGGTATATCGGGATTGTCGGACTGGCGCTGTTATCGGCCAATGCCTGGGCCGATCTGCCGCCAACCTCGATTCTGAGCCGTTACGGAGTCAGCACCGATCAACTGCCGAAACCGGCGAAGACCGAAGTGGCCGAGCCGGTCGAAGAGAAAAGCCTGTTTCAGATCCAGCCCGAACAGCCGTTCGTGACCCTGCGCCTGGGTGACGGCAAACAGCCGCAAACCACCGGCAACCTGAGCATCGACCGCATGGCCCAACAGGATCTGGAGCGCTGCCGACGTCTGCAAGCAGAACTGGCGCACCGGGGGGGCCAGTACTTCAGATGCGATAACAGCATGCCGGGCATGCCTGCTTTCGAGTAACACCCAGCACGTTGACTGACCTCTGTAGGAGCTGCCGCAGGCTGCGATCTTTTGATCTTGTTTTATAAAATCAAAGTCAAAAGATCGCAGCCTGCGGCAGCTCCTACAAGTACAGCGGAGTGTCAGTCTTCTTTGCGTACAGTCGCGACCTCATCGGCGCGGACTTTCACCTTGGCTCCGGAAATATCCTCGAACTCATAGAAACCGTCCTTGGTCTTGGTTTTCGGCATGTCCTTGGTCAAATACTGGGTGCCGTTCTGCAAGGTCACCACGGTCGGCGTCGAACAACCGCCCAATGCCAGCAGGGCCGCTACCGCCAGGGGAAGACCCAGAGTCTTGATGTTCATACCCACCTCAAATACCTCATTGCATATGAATTGACCGTATTCGGTCTCTAACGCGGTTGGTGCCATTGAGCCGGGAAAAGTTCGATGGCACCCTGAAAAAATCTAGATTGCCGCTGCCATTGATCTTTTTCCGTTTGCATGCGACCGGGCAGAGCTGCTATCTGTACGCATAACCAGTATTCGCTCGCCATGGCCCAGAATTCCCGTGACTGCCAACCCCCTCGACGATCCGTTCTATTACCTCAACAACTTCCGGCAAGTGCTTGATTGGCTTGAGCTTCGCTATGCCGATGTGATGAGTGAATCCGAGCACGGGTTTATCCGCGACTTCAAGGCCTTGCCCTGCGCCTCTCAAGGGTTGTTGGTGCGCATGGTCATGCGCAAGGGCGTGCATTTTCGCCTCGGCAAACTCAACTATGCGGAAATCGGTGACATCAGCGACGCCGCGCAACCGTTGCTGAGTCACGGCTGGCTCGACGATCAGGCACGGTTGACGGTGGCCGAGGTGTTCGACGTGTTGCTCAAGGCCGAACTGTTGCAGGCGTTTGGCGGCTTTATCGAGCAACCCAAGGGCCGCAAGGACGACTGGCTGCCAGCGCTGGCCGAGCAGTTCAGCGAATCGCGCAGCCTGTCCGAGTGGGCGCCCACGCTCGCCGACCGTTTGTTCAGCCTGACCATCATGGACCTTTGCGACCGCCTGCGCCTGATGTTCTTCGGCAACCTGTATCAGGACTGGTCGGAATTCGTGCTCGCCGACCTCGGGATCTTTATCTACGAAAAAGTCGAACTCTGCGCCGACTCCCGTGGCCTGCGCAGCCGTGAAGACGTCGACGCCTGCCTGTTCCTGCATCACTGCCAGCTGCGCTTCGAGGCCGGTGAACCTCTGGAAACCATCGTCGAACAGCTCAGCGCGCTGCAGTTTGCCAACCCGTGGCTGCAACGGCGGCGCGGCAAGGTCCTGTTCCAGATCGGCCAGTATTGCGAGCGCCTCAGCGAGTTTGCCCTGGCCCTGAACATTTACCGCGAGTGCGCGTACCCCGGTGCCCGACAGCGGATGATCCGCGTGCTGGAGCGCTGCGCCGAATACGCACTGGCGCTGGAACTCGCCACGCTGGCCGAACAGGCGCCGGAAAGCGCCGCCGAACAGCAGAGCCTGCAAAGGATGCTGCCGCGACTGCGGCGCAAACTCGGCGGGCCGCCGCTCAAACGTGCAGCGCCACGACCGGTCGAGCGCCTCGATCTGCAATTGCCGCGCACCGACCCGGCACTGTCGGTGGAGTGCTACGTGCAGGCGCATCTGCACGAAGACGCCGGCCCGGTGCACTACGTGGAAAACAGCCTGATCAACTCGCTGTTTGGCCTGTTGTGCTGGCCGGCGATTTTCGCGCCGCTGCCGGGGGCGTTCTTTCACCCGTTTCAACGCGGGCCGGTGGACCTGCTCAATGAAGACTTCCAGCAGCGCCGCGCCGATTTGTTCCGGGCGTGTCTCGACCAACTCGACGATGGCCGTTATGCCGCGACCATTCGTGAGCGGTTCGTGGCCAAATGGGGCGTGCAGTCGCCGTTCGTGTTCTGGGGCGCGTTGAATCAGGAGCTGCTTGAACAAGCGCTGGCCTGTCTGCCGGCCGAACACCTCAAGCACTGGTTCAATCGCTTGCTGCTCGACATCAAGGCCAACCGCACCGGCATGCCGGACCTGATCCAGTTCTGGCCGCAGCACAAGACCTATCGGATGATCGAAGTCAAAGGCCCCGGTGACCGCTTGCAGGACAATCAACTGCGCTGGCTGGAGTTCTGCCACGAACACCAGATGCCGGTCGCCGTGTGTTACGTGCAATGGGCGGAGCAGAGCGCTTGAGCTACAGCATTGCGGTGCGCGCGCTGTGTGAGTTCACCGCCAAGACCGGCGACCTCGACCTGCGATTTACCCCCTCGCCGACAGCGCTCGAAGGCATGCTCGGGCACCGTACCGTGGCCTCGCGGCGCAGCGACAAGTACCAGAGCGAAGTGGCGCTGGAAGGCGAGTTTCTGCAACTGAAGGTCAAGGGCAGGGCGGATGGCTACGACCCGGCGCAAAACTGCCTGGAAGAAGTCAAAACCTATCGCGGCGATCTGAGCAAGCAGCCGACCAACCATCGCCAGTTGCACTGGGCGCAGGCGAAAATCTACGGCTGGCTGATGTGCCGCAAGCTGGCCCTTGAGCAGATCAATCTGGCGCTGGTGTATTTCGACATCGTCAGCGAGAAGGAAACCTGCCTGGTCGAAGCCTTCAGCGCGTCAGTCTTGCAGGGCTTTTTCGAGGAGCAGTGCCGATTGTTCCTGGCTTGGGCCGAGCAGGAAATGGCTCATCGCGAGGCGCGTAATCGGGCAGCGCAGACGTTGGTCTTTCCCCACGCGGACTTTCGCCCCGGCCAGCGGCATCTGGCTGAATCGGTGTTCAAGGCAGTCAGCACTGGCCGCTGCCTGATGGCCCAGGCACCCACCGGCATCGGCAAGACCCTCGGCACGCTGTTCCCGATGCTCAAGGCCCTGGCGCCGCAGCAACTGGACAAGGTGTTCTTCCTGACCGCCAAGACCCCGGGGCGCAAACTGGCGCTGGATGCCAGTCAGGTGTTGTTCGATCAGTGTGAAGGCTTGCCGTTGCGGGTGCTGGAGATGGTCGCCCGGGACAAGGCTTGCGAACACCCGGACAAGGCCTGTCACGGCGAGTCCTGCCCGTTGGCCCAAGGGTTCTATGATCGCCTGCCCGACGCCCGGGAAGCGGCCAGCCGGATCAATCTGCTCGATCAGGCGGCGATGCGCGAAGTCGCCCTTCAGCATACGGTTTGCCCGTACTACCTGAGCCAGGAAATGGCCCGTTGGGCTGACGTGGTGGTGGCGGACTACAACTATTACTTCGATTTCAGCGCGCTGCTGTTCGGCCTCGCCCAGCTCAATCAGTGGAAAGTCGCGGTCCTGGCCGATGAAGCGCACAACCTGGTCGAACGCGGGCGGTCGATGTACAGCGCCAGTCTCGATCAGGCAGCCCTGGCCGGCGTGCGCAAGTCGGCCCCCGAAGCGCTGAAGAAATCCCTGCAACGGCTCAACCGTGAATGGAACGCGTTGCATCAGCCACAACTGGCGCCGTATCAGGCCTACGACAAGGCGCCGGAAAAACTGCTGCAAGCGGTGTCCCTGTGCAGCGCGGCCATCGGCGATTACCTCAATGATCATCCGCAGGGGCTCGACAGCGCCCTGCAGACCTTCTATTTCGACATGCTGCAGTTCGGCCGGGTGGCGGAGCTGTTCGACGAGCATTTCCTGTTCGACATCAGCAAGCGCGACCTCGACCGCAAACGGCCGCTGTCGCAATTGTGCCTGCGCAATGTGGTGCCGGCCGCGTTCATCGGCCCACGCCTGAAAGCGGCACGCAGCAGCGTGCTGTTCTCGGCGACGCTGAGCCCGCGACACTATTACGCCGATTTGCTGGGCACGCCTGCCGACACGGTATGGATCGACGTGGAATCGCCGTTCAGTGCCGAGCAATTGCAGGTGCAGATCGTCAGCCGGATTTCCACGCGCTTCAATCACCGTCAGGCGTCGCTGGAGCCGATCGTCGAGCTGATCGCCCGCCAGTTCAGTGACCGCCCGGGCAATTACCTGGCGTTTTTCAGCAGCTTCGATTACCTGCAACAGGTGCTGACACTGCTCGCCCAACGGCATCCGCACATCAACCTGTGGCAGCAGTCCCGGGGCATGGCGGAAGGGCAGCGGCAGGCATTTCTCGACCAGTTCACCGCCGAGAGCCAGGGCGTCGGCTTCGCTGTGCTGGGCGGTGCGTTCGGCGAGGGGATCGACCTGCCGGGAGCGCGTCTGATCGGAGCGTTCATTGCCACGTTGGGGCTGGCCCAGCTCAACCCGGTCAACGAACAGTTGAAACGCCGCATGGCGGCGATTTTCGGTGCCGGCTACGACTACACCTATCTGTATCCGGGCGTACAGAAAGTGGTGCAGGCCGCCGGACGGGTGATCCGCACGCGACAGGATCGCGGCGTGGTGATGCTGATCGATGACCGGTTTGCCGAGCCGCGCGTCCAGCAACTGTTGCCACGCTGGTGGTCCCTCGGCGCAGGCGAAAAACCAACGATCCCGGCAGGATGAAGCGCCAGCTTCTGCCGCTGCCATCGCGCGAGGCGAAAAACGTTCAACAGGCCGAGCAGATTCCTGCATTTGTTTACAACGCCTTGCTCTCACGCATTGTCAAAGGACTAAATCGCTGAGTGCCGGACTCGTGGCCTTTCGATTGAAGCGCGTTTGCATCTTCCCAAGGCGCCGGTTTTCCGCATACTTGGGCTAACAAAAACCAGCGGTGAACCTGATGAGTGATAACCCGAGCAAAACCGCCGCGATCGAGGAGATGCGTTTTCGTCTGCTGATCGATGCGGTGGTCGATTATGCGATTTACATGATCGACCCGGACGGCATCATCACCAGTTGGAACTCCGGCGCCAAACGCTTCAAGGGCTACGAGAAAGAAGAGATTCTCGGTGAGCATTTCTCGCGCTTCTACACCGCGCAGGACCGCGCTGCGGGTTTGCCGCAACGTGCGCTGGACACGGCGATCCGCGAAGGGCGGTTCGAAGGCGAAGGCTGGCGGGTGCGCAAGGACGGTACGCATTTCTGGTCGCACGTGGTGATCGATCCGATCATCGATCCGGACGGCACGCTGCTGGGCTTTGCCAAGATCACCCGCGACCTGACCGACCGCAAGATGGCTGAAGAGACCCTCAAGCAAAGCGAGCAGCAGTTCCGCCTGCTGGTGCAGGGGGTGACCGACTACGCCCTGTACATGCTTAGCCCCGATGGCCGGGTGTCCAACTGGAACCAGGGTGCACAGCGGATCAAGGGCTATCGGCCGGAAGAAATCATCGGCGAGCATTTTTCGATTTTTTACACCGCTGAAGACCGTGAGCGCGGCGAGCCGCAACGGGCACTGGAGACCGCGGCGCGGGAAGGACGTTTCGAAAACAAAAGCTGGCGGGTGCGCAAGGATGGCAGCCGGTTTTTCGCCCATGTGGTGGTCGATGCCATTCGCGGCGAAACCGGGACGTTGCTCGGTTTCGCTAAAATTACTCGCGATGTGACAGAGGTCCATCAGTCGCAGCAGGCACTGGAAAAAACCCGGGAAGCATTGTTTCAGGCGC
This sequence comes from Pseudomonas serboccidentalis, assembly GCF_028830055.1. Lineage (NCBI taxonomy): Bacteria > Pseudomonadati > Pseudomonadota > Gammaproteobacteria > Pseudomonadales > Pseudomonadaceae > Pseudomonas > Pseudomonas serboccidentalis. The sequence goes on along the minus strand of NZ_CP101655.1, from coordinate 5,281,328 downwards.
AGAAGATGCAGGCCATCGGCCAACTCAGCGGCGGCATCGCCCATGACTTCAACAACCTGCTGACCGTGATCCTCGGCAACCTTGAGATCGTGCGCAAGCGCGTCGGTGACGACCCGAAAATCAACCGTCTGCTGGAAAACGCCACCCAGGGTGCGTTGCGCGGCGTGTCACTGACCCAGCGCATGCTGGCCTTTGCCCGCCGTCAGGAACTCAAGACCGAGCCGGTCGATATCGCAAAACTGGTGCAAGGCATTACCGGCCTGTTGCGCAGTTCACTGGGGCCGGGGATCAGAATCGAAACCTGCCTGCCCGAAGGGCTGGAGCGGGTGCTGGCGGATACCAACCAGCTCGAACTGGCGGTGCTCAATCTGGCGACCAATGCCCGGGACGCCATGCCCGATGGCGGCAGCGTGGTGATCACGGCGCGGCCGGAAGTGATCCTCGAACAAAGTCATTCAAACCTGGCGGCGGGGCGTTATGTCTGCCTGAGTCTGCGCGACACCGGCGAAGGCATGGACGAGCACACGCTGGCGTCGGCCCGGGATCCATTTTTCACCACCAAGGGCCTGGGCAAGGGCACCGGGCTGGGGTTGTCGATGGTGCATGGATTCATCGAGCAACTGGGGGGCCGCTTTATTCTCAAGAGCCAGAAGGGCCATGGCACGGAGGCGGAGCTGTGGTTACCGGTCGCGGCGGACGGTGTGAAGACGCCATCGGTGTACCCGACCGCGGAACCGGTTACGGTGCCACGGCTCAGCGTGTTGGTGGTGGACGACGATTCGCTGGTATTGACCAGCACCACGTTGCTGCTCGAAGACCTCGGGCATCGCGTGGTCAGTGCCACCTCCGGTACCAGCGCGCTGGCGCTGTTCGATCAGGGCGAAGTCATCGACCTGATGATCACCGACATGGCCATGCCGCAGATGAGCGGCGCGCAACTGGCCCACGCGGTGCGACTGCTCAAACCGGACCTGCCGATCATTCTGGCGACCGGGTACGCCGAACGCCTGGAAGGCTTTGCCGCTCAGTTGCCGCGCCTGCCCAAACCGTTCACTCAGCTTAATCTGGTGGAAATCATCGCTCAGTCGATGAAGTGACCGGGCGATACATCCGGCTGAACTAGTGCGCGACGGGGTGCTTCTAAACACTTTCCCTGTCCCGGAGCGTGTGTCCCTTGCCTCGCATACTGACCCAGCCTACTGCCGAAGAAGTGCTGACCGAACACAACGCGAAAATGTTCGGTTCGCCCAAGGAACGGCTGGATTTCTATCGCAAGGAAATCCAGTACGAAACCAGCATCCTCGCCAACCGCACCGACGCCTATCTGGCGGCGCAGTCGTTTCTGGTGATTGCCTTTGCCTCGTGCATGGCCAACCTCAACCCCGAGTGGGGAAAGCTGTTCACCCTGGTGGTGCCGCCGTTTCTGGCGCTGCTCGGGCTGCTCAGCTCGCTCAACGCCTGGCCGGGCATTCGCGCGGCCTACGACATCATCGATCACTGGCACTACAAGCAAAGCGAGTTGCTGCACAGCGAACCGATCATGGGCCTGGCCTACGACGAATCGCCGCTGTTCAGTGAAATGGAGTCGAGCCACAAGGGCTACCGCAAGTCGTTGCTGTTTTCGGTGCGCACGCCTTGGATTTTTGCCACGTTCTGGATTCTGCTGGGGGCTTATGCGGTGTTCATTCAAGTGACCAACCCCTGAGACTGATCAACGCGCAAAGAAAAAGCCCGGACTTCGCCGCC
>NZ_CP101655.1:5137136-5279482 GCF_028830055.1 Pseudomonas serboccidentalis | reverse complement strand
ACGCTTCAGATCTCTCGTCAGCGGGAGGCGAATAATACAGGACTGAATTTACTGGTCAACCCCCTTCGAGAAATTCTTTTCAAAACAATGGACTAAACACGCCACGACAACTGATGCCGCCGTCAGCATCAGATCGAAGACAGACCTCAAGCCCCCTGTTTCAGGTTATTTCGATGCGACAACGCCCATTGTGCCCTGGTCAGCCCGTAACACTTGCACAGGGCGGGCGTTGCCGACAGTCTCAGCTCGGCGTCATATAAATGCACCGCGCCGATCTTCAGGGCGGCTTTCTGCGAGCGGATGTTCGAAGGTGCGATGTGCAAATAGACAGTGTCGTACGTCTCGAAGGCATGCTCCACCATCAGACGCTTCAGTTCGCGATTGGCCTCCCCTCCCCATTTCGCCCGGATTAAAAAGGTGTACCCGATGGCGATGCTCTCCGGTAAGTCAGGCGGTATATAGAAGCTGGACGTCCCGACGATCTGCCCCGACTCGATGTCGATGACTGCAAGCGCTTGGCCGGTGGCCAGGCGAGCGGCGAAGTAAGCTGCAAACACCTGCCGCTCATGACGGTCGCAGGCAGGATGGTCGACCCAGATGAAAGGATCGCTGGCTGCCAGATACAGCCCTTCAAAATCACTGTCGGCCAGTGGCCTGAGCCTCAGCGTGCTCCCGCACAAAACAGGTTGCCTATCGAAGTCGCTCACAAGATCAGGCTCCTTTCCAGATGAGTCATGGGAATGGAGCCAGTCTAGGGCGACAGCTCAGCAAGGAAAGATCCAATGTGACTGCTATTAATGGAGCCATCACCGACGACCATCGTCTGCAGCAGACTTCATCGATGATGCACAGGGTATGATCAGCCCCAACCAACACCTCGGACCTACCTTATGCCCGACTCCCGGATTCGCCCAACCCCCGCGCCCTTGCTCAATCCGGGCGAGACCGTGGTTCTGTTCGACGGAGTCTGCAAGCTGTGTAACGGCTGGGCAAGGTTCCTGATTCGCCATGACCACCAGCACCGGGTGCGCCTGGCCGCAGTGCAATCGCCCGAAGGCCAGGCATTGCTGGCATGGGCCGGTCTGCCGGTGGACCAGTTTGACACCATGGCGGTGATTCGCGACCGGCATTACTGGGTGCGCTCGGATGCGTTCTTCGAAATCGTCGCGCAACTGCCTGCCCGTTGGTGGCCGGCCCGACTGCTGCGCATTGTCCCACGGGCACTTCGGGACTGGACCTACGACTGTGTGGCGCTGAATCGCTACCGGATCTTCGGCAAGTACGACACCTGCCTGTTGCCCGATCCCGATCACGAACGACGCTTCTTAAAGGCGCCGGTGTGAATCCCCTGCTACATCAGCAGTCCGAGCCACTGTGCCGGCGTCATCTTCGTCACCATCATCAAGACAATCACGAACATCCCCAGAAAGCCGAAAACGCCCATCCAGAACCACTGGCGGTAAACAGCCTGGTAATCGGCATCAAGCCCCGCCCCACGTTCGACCGCGCTCACCGCCATCCCCTGCAAGCGCTTTTGCAACACCAGCACCGGTAACCAGAGCGAGCCCACTATAAAGAAGAGGATCAGCGAGACCAGTACCCACTCTGTAGTCAGCGGCAGTCCACTGAGTCTCGTCAACATATAGCCCGTCAGGATCTGAATGAAGCCCGCCGGTGTGGTGATCCAGGCGTCGTAGCGCACGACCATTCTCGCCACATGCGCAATCACCTGCGGGTTGGCCGCGCGACTGGCAGCGATCAGGTAGAGATAGGACCCCATGCCGAAACCGAACAGGAAAATCGCGGCAATGACATGCACGTACTTCAGGCCCAGATACAGCATGCTCAGCGCTGCCCGTCAGAGAAATGCACGGACAGACTCAGGTTCTGCGGATCGTTGATCGCGGCCATGTACTCGTCGACGCTGATTTCGCCCACGCAAGGACGGGCGCCGGGTTCGGGCAAATAACCTCGGGCGATCTTCGCAGCCAGTGCGACGGCAGCACAACTCGGGATCTCCGGCCCTTTGTCATTCAACGCAGTGAGTTGCGCCGACATCGACAACGTCTGGTCATCCAGACCGACACCCCGCACATCTATATACATCGCACTTTTGCCATCGCCGAAACGTTCGAACCACGTCCCCCAGCGATGCAACCTCGCGGCCCAGGGTGCATGGTCACGCACCAGGCCCTTCCTCATCGCCAGAGCAAACAGATAATTCGCCACACCGCCGAGTTTGAGGCCGGCACCCGCCTTGAAGCTCAGAGTGTGCGCACCATAGCGGCTGGCAAAAATGTCCATGTCCGGCACATCGACATTAGCCAATGCACGAGTGCCCAGCCCCTGCAGCTTGCGCAGGGTCAGGTCCTCCCACCCCATCACCTCATGCACCTGACCATTCCTTAACTGACGGATCGGCTTGCCGGCGTATGCGAGCACGCCTTCGACCGTCGATAACCCCGGCATCTTGGCCGATGAGGAAATACCGTGTTCGATCGAGTCGATGCGTTTGAAGCGATAGCGCTGTTCATCGATGATCGCTGACGAAAGCGTCGGCACCGAGCTGCAACCACTGAGGATCGCGACACCCGCCTGCCGGGCTCGGGCATCGAGGACGCCGATGCCATTGACGAACGTCCGGCAGTCCGCCAGATCGCAATAGTTGACGTGCGCTTCGATGCAGCGCTCGGCCACCGCATAGGATTGCCCCTGAAACGGGCCACCGGTGTGAACCACCAGTTGAATGTTCATCGCGCGCAAGGCGGAGGCGAAACCGGCGCCCATGGCATCACCGCACCAGCTCTCGCAGGCCGGGCCCAGTTCAGCGACCTTGCGCGCCAGCTTCTGAGGATCGCGCCCCGAGATCGCGAGTTCGACGTCCGGCATGTCGATCAAATGCCGACAAACGATACTGCCAAAGTTTCCATACCCGCCAACCACCAACACCCTGAGTGCCATCAACGCTTCCCTGAACGATTGAAAAACCGGCCCACCATCGGGCTCGGCGCAGCTTCCCCGATATCACCGGGCCAGGCAAGTCTGCCGCCATGGGCGAGAATGGAGTAACGTCTGGGCATCGACAACGGAGGTTGATGTGAGTAAACGAGTTATCGTGATCGGGGCTGGAATCGTCGGCGCGTCACTGGCGTACCACCTCGCCGTAAAAGGTGCGCAAGTCGTCGTGGTCGAGGCGAATGAGGTTGCGTCCGGCGTGACGGGACGTTCCTTCGCCTGGATCAACACGTCACACGGCGGGGCAGATCCTGTTGCGCCATTACGCGCGGCGGCCATCGCAGAATATCGCCGACTTCAATCCGAGTTGCCGGATCTGAACGTTCGATGGACTGGTGCGCTGTCTTACGGTGAGGGCGTGTTTCATGCGCCCTCTATATATAGCGCGCAGATTCTCGACCTTGAGCCCAACCTCAAACACCCTCCAGAACGTGCATTCTTTGCCGCCGATGAAGGCGCGCTGGATGCCGTGCAGGCAACACACATCTTGATCGCGGGCGCTCAAGCCCATGGCGCGACGCTGTTAACGCAGACTCCGGCACTCGGCTTTCAGACATTGAACGGCTCGGTCACTGGCATCATCACTGCGACGGGCAACCTCGATGCCGATATTGTCGTGCTGGCGGCAGGCACCGCGATCCCGCAACTGGCAGATCAGTTGAACGTCACCCTGCCCATCGACGCTTCACCCGCCCTGTTCATCCGCTACAAAACCCAGCCTCATCGGGTAAACACGATCATCTCCAGCCCCGAGATGGAAATCCGGCAGGACGCCGACGGCACGTTGCTGGCGGCGGAGGACTACATAGATGACGCGCCGCACAACAGCGCGCACGCCATCGCGCTGAAAACAGCCAAAGCCATCCAAAACGAACTTCACGGGGTGATTTCCATCGCGCCCGAAGTGGCGTGCGTGGGTCTGCGCCCAATGCCGGCCGATGGCATTCCGATCATTGGCTATCTGTCGAACATCGGCGGCGCATACGTGTGCGCGATGCACCCGGGTGTAACGCTGGCGGCGGTCGTGGGGCGACTGGTTGCCGAGGAAATCGTCGATGCCGCGCCTGCGGCTGCATTAGCGCCCTGTCGTCCAGAACGATTCCAGTCACAGCCCTGATGATCACCCGCTATAACACCCGAGTATCCGATGGATGTCCGGGCCTGAGTCAGGCTCCCCGCAACAGGCCTTCTGCTTATACAGAATTCAGTTGTGTTGCACCGACCGGTTGAATCCACCGCCAATAGCGGACGGAGCTGTGCTATCAATAGGGCTTTGAGTCAGATGGTGAGAAGGCAACCATGAACCACAGCCGAACTGCACTGGTGACAGGTGCAACCAAAGGGATTGGTTTCGCGCTCAGTACCCAACTGAGTCAATCAGGGTGGAATGTGGTCGGCATCGCCAGGCACTCGATCGACTATTTTCCCGGAAAGCTGTTGCTCTGTGATTTAGCCGACACTCAGAAGACGGGCGAGATGCTTGAGAAACTGCTAGAGCGCACGTCTATTGATGCTGTCGTCAATAACGCTGGCATCGCGGCTCCGCAAAGCCTTGAAACTCTTGATCTTGAAACGCTTCAAAAAGTTTTTGACCTGAATGTCAGAGCCTCGGTGCAAGTTACTCAAGCTTGCCTGCCGTCGCTTAAGCGATCTTCTGCTGGACGCATAGTGAATGTGTGCAGCCGTGCCATTTTTGGAGCCCGGGACAGAACAGCCTACGCTGCCGCAAAAAGCGCTTTGGTGGGTATCACTCGTACGTGGGCGCTTGAGTTGGCGCCCATTGGAATTACGGTCAATGCAGTCGCACCTGGCCCTATAGAAACCGAGCTTTTGCGCAAAACCAGACCTGTGGGAAGTGAGGGTGAGCGTCAAATACTGTCCACGATTCCGATGCAAAGACTGGGCATGCCATCAGAAGTTGCCTCTCTGATTACTTTCCTGTTGAGTGCACAAGCATCCTTCGTGACGGGCCAAGTGATCAGCGTCGATGGCGGAGGAAGTCTCGGTGGCAAGTAGCGATACGACGCAGATCGATGCCATCCCCTGCAGCACATGTTCGCGTCTCTGCGAAAATAATTGCGGGTCAGGCTAAGGTTTCAATCACCGTTGACCCGGAGTTCCTGCACAAGATCCCCCAATGACTCCACGGAACCGTGATGACTGCTGGCCGAGCGTTGCGTATCCCACGACATGGCATCGTCAACGCAGAAGTCGCCAGCGCACTGCACGCTCAGATCTTCATCGAGCAAACCGAGTGGAATCCACACGTAAGTCGACCCGCGAAGCGGGTTGGGCACAGTCGAGCCGCATTGCGCGCAGAAGTCGTTCCTGTACCCCCCGGGTTTGACCCAACTGCTGATCGACGCCTGCCCTGCGTCCCAGCGAAAGTCACGCGCGTTGACCAGCGTGGCGAGGTTGTGGCCGACACCCGTTTGCTTGCGGCACAGGGAGCAGTGGCAGCGGTAAAAAAAGCGCGGTTCAACGGCGAGGGAAAAGCGTACCGCGGTGCACAGACACTGCCCTGTTGTCATGGGGTTCTCCTTTGGACGAGCGCTTGCACATCCATGCTGAAGTTTCTTATGTGCAAAGCATTCTAACGATCTACGAGCGCCTGGCGATGACTCAGATGAACAAGCCCGAAGGCGCGCCCGGCAGTCGGGCAAAACCCGGACTATCCACTCGCTTAAGCTAATGCGGACTCACCACAACAACGTCTTGTTTTCGTCAAACTTGCCAGCGACCCGTAAATAGGTTTCAGTCCATCCGCTGCTCATGCTGATCTCTTGCAATGGCCCGGTCGGTGCAAACAAAACCGCTTGAAACTGACTTTAACCTGAACTGATTGGGCGGCCAATCGGCACAGAGGTCGGTTTATCGCAGCCGACGACCAGCGCACCGTTGCTTACTTTCACGGAATCTACACGCCTACCGACCGTAGACAGATAAAGTACGCCAGGCCGTCGACCCGGATGTTCCCGTGGTGCACCTGCGAGGCAAGCGGCAGGTTGCTGCATTTGTCGATGGATTGACCGTCAAGTCCGCGATCTGCCTGGAGTGAACGTGCTTGCCGGCAATCAGTCGGATTGCACAAGTGCTCAGCGGTGTCGGCTGCCGCAGCGAATGTCATAGAGGACCAGCATGGACACCGGAAAACTCGAATTTGGCGCAGATGAAATCGCGCAAATGCAGCGCTTCAACAAGATCCTCGCCTGGCTGCCACGGTTTCGCATCCGCAATCGCGTCCTGCCGCGACTGGTGCAGGCTTTGCTGCGCGTCAGTCAAAAGGCCGGCACAGACAAGCTGCGTAAACATGGTCTCAAGGCCGAGGACATCGTGATTGACTCGAACGGCGTCGCAGTGCCGCTACGGATTATCAGGCCCAAAGGCAAAGCCCGAGGCGTGGTGCTGGATTTTCATGGCGGGGGCTGGGTCATCGGCAACCCGCAGATGAACGATAAGCTCAACGCAGGCATGGTCAATGCGTGCAGCGTGGCGGTGGTTTCGGTGGATTATCGACTGGCGGTCGACACACCGGTCGAGGGGCTGCTGGAGGATTGTCTGGGGGCCGCTCGCTGGCTGCTTGGCTGCAACGAATTCGCTGACCTGCCGGTGATCGTCGTCGGGGAGTCGGCGGGCGGGCATCTGGCGGCGGCGACGTTGTTGGGGCTGCAATCATCGCCCGAATTGCTCAAGCGTATCCACGGTGCATTGCTGTATTACGGCGTCTACGACCTGAGCGGAACCGCCAGCGTCCGCACTGCGACTGCCGACACTCTGGTGCTGGACGGCCCCGGCATGGTTGAGGCGCTACGCCTGCTGACCCCAGGCCTGAGCGACGCGCAACGCCAACAACCTCCGCTGTCACCGCTGTACGGCGACTTCGCCGGCATGCCACCTGCGCTGATGTATGCCGGCGAGCTGGACCCGCTGCGCGACGACACCCTTGAGCTGGCCGCACGCTGGGCAAAGTCGGCAGCGGTTGAGGTGCACCTGCTGCCCGTTTCCGCTCATGGGTTTATCCATTTCCCGACGGCCATGGCCGACAGCGTTCTGGCTCACAGCCGCGCGTGGATCAATCTTCGGATTGCCGCGCAGGAACCCGCCGTGGATCGTTGCGCTCAGCTCACGCCAGCAACTCGGTAATCCACTGAATCTGCTGCGCCATCTCTTGCCGCTTTTCTTCAGGCACAGCCTGGCGCGCCTGGTTCAAGCTGTTCAGGGTTTTCTGTTTCTGGCGCAGCAAGCGCTGCCATTTGGCGATGAATGCGGGACTGCGCGCCTGCATCTGCAACGGGCCGAAATACAACTGTTCAGCGGTGTAGGCCACCGGGCCGGAGCGCTCGGCGACAATGATTTCGTAAAAGAATCGGTTTTCCTGCAGCAATTCCTCGACGAGGATGCGGTAGCCGTTGTCCATCAGCCACTGGCGCAGCGGTTGCTCGCCGCCGTTGGGCTGCAGGATCAGCCGCTCCTGCCCGCTCAGACGCGATTTGCCGCTGTCGAGGATGTCGCGAATGGTCTCGCCGCCCATGCCGCACAGGCTGATCGCGGTGATCCCGTCACCCGGCTCGATCGCCGCCAGACCGCTGGCCAGCCGCACGGCGATGCGCGGCTGCAGATCGTTCTCGCGCACCGTGCGCACGGCCGCGTGGAACGGCGTCAACGCCACCTCACCGGCCACCGCCGCCGCAATGGCGCCGCGGCGCATCAGGGCCACCGGCAAATAACCGTGATCCGAGCCGATATCCGCCAACCGCGCGCCCACCGGCACGTGCGCCGCCACACGCTCCAGGCGCATGGACAAAGTGTGTTCGTTCAACTGCCGCCCCTTTTCCAGCCATAGCCGGCGCTGCAGGCCGGACAAGGGCCGCGACTCTAGCGGGGTGCGGCTGGCATTTCAAATCCCGGTAAGCAGAGGCATGGCTATCTTCTGCGCGACCGCTCTAATAATCTGCGTTCAGCTCTCCCCGGCTGGCTCGAAGTGCCACCTGATAACAACCAATGCAATCAAGGAAGAATCAACATTGAAAACAGCTCTCGGTGCCCTGCTGCTCAGCCTGTCCGCCATCACACTGGCTGACACTCACCCCATCGGCTTTCGCACGACAACCCTGCCGGACTCACAGCGGCCGCTGGAAATGGTCGTCTGGTACCCCACGACCACCACCGCGCCAGCGCAATTGATCGAAGACAGCCCGGTATTTGTCAGTGCGTCTGCCGTACGCGATGAACCGCCGACCGCCGGCGAGCATCCGTTGGTGGTGTTGTCCCACGGTTATCGGGGCAACTGGAGCAACCAGATGTGGCTCGCCAGTGCCCTGGCCGATCAGGGTTACATCGTCGCGGCGGTCAACCACCCCGGCAGCACCACCCACGACCGCAGCCCGCAAGCAGCGGCGCAGTTGTGGCAGCGGCCGATTGATCTGCGGCGAGCAATCGACGCGGTGCTGGCGCGACCGGAGCAATTTGGCGCCGTCGCGCCGCAGCGCATTGCCGTCGTCGGCCACTCGCTCGGTGGCTGGACGGCCCTGGAAATCGGCGGCGCCCGTTTCGATCCCGAGCGTTTTGCCGAGGACTGCAAGGCCCATGCGCAGCTGGCCAGTTGCAGCGTCTACCAACAAATGAATCCCGCCAGCACGCCGCAAGCGAAGGCCGACCTGGCTGCCGACAGGCGTTACACAGCGGTCACCGCCATCGTCTCGCTGGATCTGGGCCTGTCACGCGGCATGACCGACGCAAGCCTCGCGGCGCTGCCCGTGCCAACGCTGGTGATCGCCGCCGGCGCCCCTTCCGAAGATCTGCCTGCGCACCTGGAATCCGCAGATCTGGCCAAACGCCTGCCACCGGCCACCACGCGGTATGTCGAGATCAGCGACGCCACCCACTTCAGCTTCATGTCGATCTGCAAACCGGGGGCAATCGAGATGCTCGAGGAAGATGCACCGGGCGATGGCATCATTTGCCGCGACGGCGACAAGGCGCGCCCGCGTGAGGTGATACAGCAGCAAGTGGTTGCGCTGATCAGCGATTTTCTGGCGTCGCCGAAGCCATGATCGACCGCGAGCTGCTTCTTCTGATCCTGCGCCACCTCAACAGACTCGCCAAATCGCTTCGACCCGGTTCTAATGCCCGCTTGGTGGGCACGCGCCCCGCTCCCTTTCACCGAGTAGAAACATGAACCGTCAAAAGAAACTGCAGCAGTTGTTCAAGGAAAAGGCCAAAAAGGCCAGTGCCAAACTGGCGCCGAAAAAGCCCAAGTACATCAGCAAGGCTGACCGTCTGAAGATGGCCGCAGAGGCGGCGTCGGAACCGGTCGAAACCACCGAGGGCTGATCCCGCTCCGCGTGCGTTATAAAAACGGCGAAATGTTGGCCATTGCCCGTGTGGTGTAGAGGTCTTTCTCGCCAACCGGCGCCACGTAGTGCAGCGCGTTGCGTGCCGCCTCTTCACCGGCAAGACGGGCGATGAACCAGGTCGCCAGATACTGCGAAGCCAGGCAGCCGCCGGCGGTAGCGACATTGCCCTTGGCTACGAACGGTTGATTGAGCACCGCCACGCCGGCCTCCTCCACCCAGGGTTTGGTAGTCAGATCCGTACACGCCGGAACCTCGTTCAACAAGCCGAGTTTTGCCAGAATCAGCGCGCCCGAGCACTGGGCGCCCAACAGTTGCCGCGCCGGATCGAACTGCAGACGCGACATCAGTTGGGCATTCGCCACGATGTCCCGGGTCATGCTCCCGCTACCCACCAATACCGCGTCCGCGGCGCAGGCCTGCTCCAAAGACATCTGTGCCTCGATCACCAGGCCGTTCATGGACCGCAGCTTGTCCGTGGGGCCAGCGATCGACACTCGCCAACCGGGCTGTTTAACCCGGTTGAGAATGCCGTACGCGATGAGCGAATCCAGTTCGTTGAAACCTTCAAAAGTCAGGATGGCGATGTGCATGATGAGCCTCGTGCCAGGTTGCCGGTGGCTCATCGTAAAATCGGCCAATCAATACAATCAAAAAATTGTCATGACTACATTCTTAGCCGACTAGCCGACTAGCCGACATCGACAGGCCGTCGACTGGCCAGCCAGGCGCCCCAGAAGAGACTGCTGAAAAAACGCGTCGCCTCGCCAAATCCCGCTTCATCCAATAACGCCTGAACCGCCGCCTCGGACTGCGGCGGATCCGCGCCCTGCAGGATTTTCCCCAGCTTGGCCGCCACCTCGTCAGCACTCGCGCCCTGCTGCCGCCATCTCTGCCCCCACGCCTGCAGCAATAACGGTTGGCTGGCATAGGCGTAATGATTACCCGCCACAATCAGCGGCGCCCCCGGTTTCAGCCGCTGCTGAATCGAACGCAGGATGTGACGCTTGGGCTCATCGCCATTGAGGTGATGGAGCACGCCAATCAAGGTCGCCGCATCGAAGGCGGGTTCGGCCGGTAAATCATCGACATGCCCCAGATGCAATGCCGTTCGGTGCAGCAATCCATTGGCCTGCAATTGCTCCGTCGCGGTTTCGAGCATGGGTGCCGAAGGGTCGACCGCAGTGAAGCGCCAGTCCGGTTCCAGCGCAGCCATCGCGATGATTTCCTGCGCCGTACCACCCACGCCAACCACCAGCACATTGGCCGGACGTGACGGGCCGAGGGTGGCGGCCAACATGCACGCCGCCAGATCGTGACAGGCGTCGTAACCGGCCAATGCGATGCGGCTTTGTTTGCCGTATTCGCTGGCGCGAGAGGTGTCGAATTTTTCTGCAGGGTGGGTCGAGGATGAGGCCACGGCGATTCTCCTTATCGTTGGAGCACGCTACGCCGGTGAATGAGATAAGAAAAATGGATTAATTTCATAAGGCGCATTCCTGCAAGGAATGTGGGTCGGGCCTGACAGCGCGCAAAACGACTGTAGCTTTCGGCCAAAGCCTGTAGGAAAGTTGCCTGCATCGACTGCTGAATGAAAAGGCCAATACCCCATGAAGCCTCTGGATCTGACGCGCTTCGACCTCAATCTGCTGGTGGTGCTTGAGGCACTTTGGGCTGAGAGGCATGTCGGTCGCGCCGCGCAAAAACTGCATTTGTCGCAGTCGGCCACCAGCCACGCCTTGTCGCGGTTGCGCACGGCTTTTGATGATCAACTGTTCATTCGCAACCCGCGCGGGATGGCGCCGACGCCGCTGGCGGTCGAGTTGATGCCCCGAGTCGCGGCGGTGCTCGAGTCGGTGCGGCTGGTTGCCAGCCCCCGGGGGCCGTTCGATCCGGCACGCTTGCAGGCGACGCTCTCGGTGGCGGCCACCGATCATGCGGTGTTGACCGTCATCGCCCCGGCGCTGGCGAACATTCAGGCTGCCGCGCCGGAGGTGGTGCTGAAAATCGGGCCAGTGGATGGCGATTCAGCGATGCGCCAGCTGGATGCCGGTGAGATCGACCTTGTGCTGGGTTCGGGCTCGTTTGCCCAGATTCCGCAGCGCTTCGACTGCCAATTGGCGCACAAGGAGCGCTTCGTCGGCATCGCGCGCAAGGGTCATCCGGCGCTGGTCAAGCGCGGCAAGACGCTGCACATGGCGCTGGAGGACTTTACCCGTCTGCCGCACATTCTGGTTTCACCTCGCGGCGATAGTCGGGGCGCTGTCGACGATGCGCTGGAGCTGCTCGGCCACAGTCGCCAGATCAGCGTCACCTGCCCTAGCTTTCTGGCGGTGCCGTTCCTGGTCGGCGCTTCGCAATCAATCGCCGTGATCGCCGAACGGGTCGCCTTGCAGATGCAGGAAACCGCGCAACTGAGCCTCTTCGAACTGCCGCTGGCACTGCCCACCTGGGAGGTGCTCGTCATCCGGGCGCGGGGCCGCGCCAACGAACCGGCCGTCGAGTGGCTCACCAACATGCTGATCACCAACTGACGATCAATCTCGTGCATCGAGATGCTGCGCCAATGCCATTGGATCGTCAGCCTCGGTCCTCCTAGAGTGCGGATGTCGTTCATCAGCCCCTCCGGAGTACCGCATGAAACCCCAGCCCACCCTGGTCATGATCCCTTGCTTCGCCGGGGCGCCATGGCAGCTAGAACAGATGGTCCACTTACAGGATCGCGCCATGCGCACCCTGCGTTTACCCGACGACGTGCGCGACCTGGAAAAACTGACCAACTTCATCGTTGATCAGGTGCAGGATCTGGAGAGCTATGTGCTGGTCGGCGACTCCTACGGCGCGGTCGCCTCGATTGCGGTTGCAACGCGCCAGCCCAAAGGCCTCAAGGGGTTGGTGCTGTCCGGCGGCTTTGCCAAAAGCCCGATCACTTCACCCCTGCTCAAGACCCTGGCCGCGTTGGCACCGTTGTTCCCCGGGCCGTTTTACCGCCAGACAACCTTGCGCTTTCACGCGGCTCAGTTGGCGTCGTCGTTCGACCAGGAAGGAGAAATCCCCTGGTCAACCGCCAAGAGCCGCGCCTTCTTCATCAAGGAGACGCCGCACAAGGCCTACGTCAACCGCGTGCGTTCGATCGAGAAAGTCGACTACACGCCCTTGCTGAAGAAGATCGACATGCCGACGCTGATCCTGACTCCCGAAGAGGACAAGCTGATCGGCAAGGAGGCGGCGGGGATCCTGCTCAAAGGCATACGGGGTTCTCAGGAAGTCATCATGCTGCGCACCGGTCATATGTTCAGGTTCTCGCATCCGGGGGCGTACTCGCTGGAGGTGAGGAAGTTTCTGGAGCGGATGGTGCTTTGAGCGGGTATATGGGCTGCTTACCTGTCTGTGTTCGTCTGCCGCAGAACCGTAAACCGGAACGCTTGGGCCGCTCTGTCGATGAAAAATCCAGACCTTTGACAACTTGTCAATAGTACAGGCGGGCGACTGTGCGGGAGGCAGCGCGGTAGTAGGCTTGCATGGCGTCAACTGCGCGAGTGCCCGATCTGTTCGGATTATCGATTAAGGCAGGTCAGGCCAATGCTTAAGCCGCATATCAGATAACTGAAAGGATTCGAACATGAAAAAGTCCATTACTGCTCTGGCCGTATCCACGATGCTCGCTTTCACCGCAACGATCGCGAATGCTTCCGTGCATCCGACCACCCTCAAGGCTCCCCAGACCGTCAATCAGGTAACAGCCTCTATCGACACGCCGTTCGGAACCCATCGAACGGCTGGCGCAATCCAGATGGCCAGCCTGGCCAGAAGTTGCTCCGATGATCGATATTCCTGGTGGGAATACAGCGGTTGGGAAATCGTCGCTTGTCTCGGAAGCGGCCAGTGGTAATTATTCAGACGAGCCTGGTGCGTGACGTGCGTGGTGAGCACGCACCAGAGCCTGTTGCTGCATGCTGAAGTGCTTCGCCTATTGCCTCATACGAAGCATCGACGACCGAGCTGTGCGCATTTCTGGCCTGTCGCTGGCCGCCACAGACAGCCGCAAATCGACCCTTTGTCGCCTCTCTGCCCCTCACACCATTTAAGGTGTCTACTGCTGATTAGGCCCTGTACCTACAAAGCGGTGCGCGCGATGAACAACGATCAGATGGCACCTGAGACAAAAGGCGTTTCGGTGGAGTTACTGGCAACGATTGATCTTGGCCCGGAGATCGAAGGCATGGCCGGGCGCCAACTCAGGATGCGCAGGGTGACCATCGAACCTGGCGGCGTCTTCGGCCCGATTCACAACCATGTAGACCGGCCAGGCACCGTCTACATACTGCAAGGCATCATCACTGATCATCGAGATGGCGTCGCCAGGGACTATGGGCCGGGCGTGGGCTGGCCCGAGGACAGGCACACCACGCACTGGCTGGAGAACAGAGGCACGGTTGCGGCGGTGGAGATCTCGGTCGATATTGTCAGGCAGGCGTGAACAGCACCTGCCCTGCCCGGCTGAAATTTTTCTCGTCGGCCGGTTCGATCACCTAACCTCATAGTTTGTGTGATCAACGAGAACCGGTCCTGCCCATGCGCAACGCCTTGAAGTCATTGTTATTTGTGACGCTGGCCCTGCTCGCTCCGAGCGGTTCGGCGCTGTGGGCGGCGGATTTGCCGGCGCCGTCGGTGACCACCACGGCGCCGCTGGTGGAGGTGTCGCAAAGCGATCTGCAAGCCCTGCAATTGCGCCTCGACGGGTTGAAGCAGCAGATTTCCGCCGCCAACAATTACAACCAGCTCGAAGGCCCGCAGGACCGGGTGCAGACGTTCATCCTGGATGTCGATCGGTTGTCGGCGTTGTTGTTGCCGCAGCAGGCGCAACTGGCGGTGCAATTGGGCGTACTCGGCGCGGCGCCGGATACCCAGATTGCTGCTGAACAAGTCGATATCGCCGCGCAACGGGCGACACTCAGTGAGCAAAAGAACAAAGTCGATGCGACGCTCAAGAGTCTCACCGCGCTCAAACAAAGCGCCGCCGACCTGATCACACAAATTGCCGGCATCCGGCGCACGCTGCTCGAAAGCGAACTGACGCTGCGCACCGACAGTATTCTGAGTCCGGACTTCTGGTCGCCATTGGTTTCGCCGGCCCCCGACGACAGACAGCGGCTGAATTTTTTCATCGCTCAAGTGAACAGCACATGGGCCACGGTGTGGGCCCCCGGGCAGCGTTTTTTCACTTGCGTGCTGGTGCTGTTGGCCCTGGTTTTCTGGACCCTCGGACGCCGCTTCGCCGAGCGCGGACTGACCTGGGTGTGCATCCATCGTATGCCGGAGGGGCGCCTGCGCCGTAGCGCACTGGCGTTCGCCTCGGCGCTGGCGACCCTGGGCACCACGGCCATCGCCCTGCACCTGCTGTTCTATGCCTGCACCCGCCACGAGCCATTGACTCCGATGCTGTCGACTTTTTCCGAGGAGTTCGAAAAAGCCGTTTACGCCTGCGCCCTGATCACCGCCCTGAGCCGCGCGCTGCTGTCGACGCAACATCCCTCGTGGCGGTTGCCGGCGATTGCCGATGCCGTGGCGCTGACGCTGAGGCCTTTTCCGCGGATTCTCGCCGGCACCCTGTTGGTACTGGTGACGCTGGTGCAGGTCAGCAACGCCACCGGCATGAGCAGCCAGATCGTGATCGCCCAGCGCGGGGTGATTGCCATCGTGGTGATCGCGATTCTGGTGCCGATGCTGATGCGCACCGGCAAGGTGCGCAAGGCGTTGATCACCGCCAATGACCCGGAGGCCGGCAGCACGTTTGCCGGGGTGATCTACAGCGTGGCCACGGTGTCGATGTGCGTGTCGGCGCTGGCCCTGCTCACCGGTTATGTGTCGCTGGCGCGGTTCATTACCTATGAACTGGTGTGGGCTTATATCGTGCTGTCGGGGTTCTATCTGCTGATTCAGGTGGTCAAGGACGCCTGCGAATACCTGTTCTCGCCGCGCTATTCGGCCGGCAAGACCATCAAGCAAACACTGGGCATGGGCGACCGGCGGCTGGAGCAAATCTCGACAGTGCTGTCCGGCGCCAGCCGCGCCGGGCTGTTGTTGCTGGCGGTGATCGCGCTGTTCGTCGGCGGCATCGGCACCACGCTCGGCCAGTTGACCACCAACATCATGGGCATCCTCGGCGGCGCCGGTTTGCGCAAGCTGAACATCGTGCCCGCTCACCTGATCAACGCAGTGCTGGCGCTGCTGATCGGCATCTACCTGATCCGCGCCCTGCGCCGCTGGCTCGACAACGAGTTTCTGCCCAAGACCGACATGGACCCGGGCATGTGCGCGTCGCTCAGCACGCTGTTTTCCAACATCGGTTATGCCGCAGTCATCCTCCTGACCCTGTCGTCACTGGGCGTGCGCTGGACCAACCTGGCGTGGATCGTCAGCGCCCTGTCGGTGGGGATCGGCTTCGGCCTGCAGGAGATCGTCAAGAACTTCGTGTCCGGGCTGATCCTGCTCACCGAGCGTCCGGTGAAGGTCGGCGACCTGATCAGCATCAGCGGCGTCGAGGGCGACATCCGCCGGATCAACGTGCGCGCCACGGAAATCCAGCTCAGCGACCGCTCCATCGTCATCGTGCCCAACTCGCAGCTGATCTCGCAGAACCTGCGCAACGTCACCCTCGGCGGCAGTGCCCAGGGGGTGGCGAGCCTGGAACTGATGTTCCCGCTGGACATCGACCCCGAACAGATCAAGGAACTGCTGCTGAACACCTACCGGGAAAACGAAAACATCCTCGATAAACCGGCGTCGTACGTACGCTTCAGCAAGCTTTCGCCGGACGGCATCACCCTGACGATCACGGGCTACGTCGGCAGCCCACGGATCGTTGGCGGGACCAAGAGTGATCTGCTGTTCGAGATTCTCAAGCGCTTGGGGGATGCCGGCATTGCGTTGGCGAAACCGGCGTCCACCCCCTGAAAGACCATTAAGCCCTGTGGGAGTGAGCCTGCTCGCGAAGAGGCCGGCACAGGCAATATCTCTAGCGACTGACACACCGCCTTCGCGAGCAAGCTCGCTCCCACAGGGTTCTGCGATTAATACAGATTAGGCAATCTGACCGAGATCATTGTAGGAGTGAGCTTGCTCGCGAAGAGGCCGGCACAGGCAATATCTCTAGCGACTGACACACCGCCTTCGCGAGCAAGCTCGCTCCCACAGGGTTCTGCGATTAACACAGATTTGGCAATCTGACCGAGATCATTGTAGGAGTGAGCCTGCTCGCGAAGAGGCCGGCACAGGCAATATCTCTAGCGACTGACACACCGCCTTCGCGAGCAGGCTCACTCCCACACGGTTCTGCGATTAATACAGATTAGGCAATCTGACCGAGATCATTGTAGGAGTGAGCCTGCTCGCGAAGAGACCGGCACAGGCAATATCTCTAGCGACTGACACAACGCCTTCGCGAGCAGGCTCACTCCTACAGGGTTCTGCGGTGAACACTGAATGGATGCTTGCCACTGATTCCATGTGGGCGCGAGCCTGCTCGCGAATGGACTCAGGCCGGCGCCCAGCGCCGGTGCAACCACCGCGCAAACGCATCCAGCGCAAAGCCCAGCACGCCGATCAGCAGGACCATCGCCATCAGTTCCGAATACGCCAGGCGATCCCGCGTATCGAGAATGAAGTAACCCAGCCCTGCGCTGACTCCGAGCATTTCGCACGGCACCAGCACGATCCACAGTATGCCGATCGACAGCCGCACCCCGGTCAGCACATGCCCGAGCACACCGGGCAGGATCACTTTGCGCAGGGTTTCCCAGCGGGTGGCGCTGAGGCTGCGACTGAGCTGCAGCCAGCGCGGATCGAGCTGGCGCACGCCGGCCACGGTGTTGAGCAGGATCGGCCACACCGCAGCGAAGGTCAGCAGAAAGTAGATCGGCTGATCGCCAACGCCCATCAGCATCACCACCACCGGCATCCACGACAGCGGCGAGATCATCCGCAAAAACTGAAACGCCGGAGTGGTCGCCGCTTCCAGATGCCGATAGCTGCCGATCATCAGCCCCAGCGGCACGCCGATCAGCAACGCCAGCAGCAGGCCGACCAGAATTCGCTTCAGGCTGACCAACACGTGTTCGTACAGCTCCGGGCGCAACAGCAGTTCGCCGAGGCTGGCGAGCGTCGCTTGCGGGGAAAAACGCAGCGCCAAGCCGTCATTCGCCGAGGATGTGCGCCGGGCTGTTACCCAGTAGCAGAATCCGCTCGGAGAGCAGCAGGGCTTCGTCGATGTCATGAGTGATCAACACGGCTGCGGTGTGGTGTTCGGCAATCAGTTGCAGGAGCAATTGCTGCATGTCGGCGCGGGTGATTTCATCCAGCGCGCCGAATGGCTCATCGAGCAACAGCACCTGCGGCTGACGCGCCAGACAACGGGCCAACGCGGTGCGCTGGGCCATGCCCCCGGACAACTGCGCCGGGTGCTGCAACCGCGCGTGTTCGAGGCCGACGGCGGCAATCGCGTGGTCGATCCGCGCCTTGCGCTGCTCGGCCGTCAGGTGCGGCTGGCGGGCGAAATCCAGACCGAAAGCGACGTTCTTTTCCAGGGTCAGCCACGGCAGCAGACTCGGGTCCTGAAACGCCACCGCCACCCGAGGGTGCGCGCCGGTCAGTGGTTCGCCGAGCAGACTCACCCGGCCCTGCTGCGGTGCCTGCAAACCGGCCAGCACCCGCAGCAGACTGGATTTGCCGACGCCACTGGGGCCAAGAATCGTCACCACTTCACCGGGCTGCAATTGCAGATCGAAGTGTTCCAGCACGGTGTGCCAGCCCTGCTCCCGGGGGTAACCGAGGCTGATGCCGTGCGCCTCCAGCAACGCTGCAGTCATGCCGTCGCTTCCCGTTTCTGCCGCTGCAATTCGGCGCGCAGTTGCACCAGACTCGGGGTGACAATCGGCACGAACGCCGACTCGCGCCAGCGCCGGGCGAAGCCACTGCCGTGCTCGGTCAGATAAGCCCTGCCGCCGCTGGCCTGCAGTTCCAATTGCACGGCACTGGCGGCGGATTCGGCCAGCGCAATGCGGATCTGAAACAAGGCGCCCGGTTGGGTCAGAAAACGCCCATCGTGCAGGCCTTGTTTGAGCTCGCTGACGGTCTGCGCCAGTTGCTCGCGTTGCTCATGCAGCGGCTCCAGCAGGATCGAGCGGCCGTCCTGCAAATGCCCTTCGACCTCTGCCAGCGCACGGCGCGCCAGACCGATCGCCATGCCGCACTGCAAGCCAAGAAACGCCGGGCGCACCGCCGGCAGAAACTTGCGCGCATCCTCATGCAGCAGCCATTCGCGACCAACCGCCACGTGCGCGAAATCGATGGCCGCGGTGTTGCTCGATTGCAGCCCCATCAGTTGCAGATCAGCGGAACGTTGCACGCCGGCAGCGTCATCCGGGATCGCCAGCACGAACGGCGAACCGCCCTCCTCGTGCTCGATCGCCGCCGCCACGACGAAACCGCTTTGGCGCAGATTGGTCACCCAGTGCAGGCGCCCCTTCAAGGTCCAGCCGTCAGCGGCGTTGGCCGCGCGCACTTGCAGCGCTTCGATGCCGGACAGAAACTTCATCGCGTTGGACAAACCGGTGGCCCCGGCCAGTTCACCGCTGAGCAACGACGGCAGCAATTTGTCTCGCAGCGCAGTGTTGGGGCTGTGCAGCAAGTATTCGATAAAGGCGCGCTGGCCCCAGAACACAAACGCTGCGGCCAATGAATGGCTGGCGACGGCGGCCAGGGTTTCCACGGCATCACTGACGTGACCACCGCTGCCGCCCAGTGCCGGGCTGATACCGACGCGCAGCACCTCGGCCCGCGCCAGTTGCGTCAGCACCTGCTGCGGATCGCCGTCGCCCGCATCCAGGGCCTGGGCGTTGTGTTCCAGCCATTGAATCAATGCCGGATTGAGCATGTCGTTTCTCTCCTTGTACGCAGCCGCATCAACCATAGACGATGCTGCCTGAAGCGCTGGCCGATTACGCGCGATACGGCGCCAGCTCGGGGTTGAGCGGCGTGTCGGCGAACACGTTGGCGAAGTTGCACAGGGTCGCCAGGCTGACACCAAGGATCACTTCCAGCGCATTGCCTTCGGTGTAGCCGGCGGCTTTGAATTCAATGAAGGTCTGATCGCTGACCTTGCCCCGGGTGGCAATCACTTCGCGGGCAAACGCGGCCAACGTTTCCAGTTTTTCCACGGGCACGGTGGCTTTCTCACGCAGCGCACTGACCACTTGCGGCGGCAGTTTTGCCTTATTCAGCGCGACGGCGGTATGACCTGCGACACAGAAATCGCAACCATGGTGGGTGGCGGCAATCAGTTGCACCACTTCACGCTCGGCGAGGCTGAGTTCGGCTTTGCCATTGAGCGCCGATACCGTAACGTAGGTTTCCAGCGCGGCCGGGGCGTTGGCCAGCACGGCCAGCAGGTTGGGGATGAACCCGGAATTTTTCTGCGCATTTTCGAGGAACGGCCGGGCCGCTTCGGGTGCGCTTTGCAGGGTGTGTAAGGTGACTCGCGACATGGTGCAGACTCCTGCTGATGAGTGTCCGGCAAGTCTGTTGGTTATAAAAATTCCGATCCATATTCTAAAGTAGCGATTACTTGCTCCTGAGTGTTTCCATTAGATGATTTCGTCCAGCCCACTGGTTGATTGGTTATTAGAATGCCTCGAACTCGACGCCAACCTGTTCCACGTCGGCCGCTATTGCGGTGGCTGGCACGCCAGCACGCACGGGCTGGCGCGCGCAAGTTTTCACCTGATCGTGCAGGGCCATTGCTGGCTGCATATCGAAGGTCATCCAGCGGCCTTGCGCCTGGATAGCGGCGATGCGGTGTTCCTGCTGCGGGACCTGAATTACCGGCTCTCCAACACGGACAATTCAGCCATCGCCCAGACGCTGCCACGCATGGCGATGACCGCGCTCGACAGTCAGGCGCAGGACGGTGTCGGGCTGGTTTGCGGCTTCTTTCATTTCAAATCCGGGTTGTCATCGCTGATCATCGAAGGCCTGCCGGACTGGATCATCCTGCGCGCCGGCGACCCGGGCTCCAATGCGGCGCGGGCCTTGTTCGAACTGATCCTGCAAGAATGCGAACGCCTGCCGGCGCCCTCCTCGGCGCTGCTCGAGCGCTTGAGTCATCTGCTGTTTCTTTACGTGCTGCGCCAGCAAATGGCCGACAACCAAAGCCTCGGCGGCCTCGTGGCACTGGCGCGTAATCCGCAGTTCGCGCCGTTGCTGGATCAGTTGATCGAGCAGCCGCAATTGCCGTGGTCACTGGAGAGCATGGCGGCGAGCATCGGCCTGTCGCGCTCGGCGTTTTTCAAGCGTTTCAATGAACTGGCCGGGCAGTCGCCGGGGCAAGTGTTGCTGGCCCTGCGCATCCGCCACGCCTGCCAGTTGCTGCGCGCCAACCACACGGTGGAACAGGTATGCGCGGCGGTGGGCTATCAGTCGATTGCCGCGTTTACCCGGGCGTTTGCCAAGTCGGTGGGGGTGCAACCGGGGGCGTATCGCAAGCAGCATGAGGGGCGCTGAGCGAGACGTTAGCTGGAAACCACCGCCACACTCATAGAGTTCCTTAACGCCGATGGGCCAGCGAACGCACCAGCCGGTCGCCCAGGCTTTGCACGCCCTGCACGAGGATGACCAGCACCACCACGGTGGCGACCATCACTTCATTGTTGAAACGCTGATAGCCATAACGGATCGCCAGATCACCCAGCCCGCCACCGCCGATGACGCCGGCCATAGAGGAAAAACCGATCAGCATCACCAGCGTCAGGGTGATCCCCGCCAGCAAGGCCGGCAGCGCTTCGGGCAGCAAAACCTTGAAAATCACGTGGCGGATGTCGCCGCCCATGGCGAGGATCGCTTCGATCCGGCCCTTGTCGACTTCGTCCAGCGCGTTCTCGACGATCCGCGCAAAAAACGGAAACGCGCCAATGGTGATCGGCACCACCGCCGCCGTGCTGCCCAGCGTCGTGCCGACCACCAGACGGGTCAGTGGAATCAACGCGATCAGCATCACCACGAACGGCAGCGAGCGCCCCAGATTGACCAGCGAACCCAACGCCGCATTCAGCCGCGGCATCGGCCACAGTCCGTCGCGCCGGCTGACAAACAGCAACACCCCCAGCGGCAAACCGATCAGCAGCGTGAACAGCCCCGCGAGCAATACCATGTACAGGGTTTCGCCGGTGGCGTTGAACACCAGTTGCAGGATTTCATCCCAGTTGATCGTGCGGTTCATGACTGGGCCGCCCGTACGCCGTATTGCTTGAGAAAACTCAGCCCCGGCGCGGCATGCCCCAGTGGCAGACCGCAAGTCGGACGCAGCGAGGCACCCAGCCGCGACTGCGGATCCGCCAGCAGGCGCGGCACCGGCCCGGCCTCGACCAACCGGCCGCCGGCCATGGACGCGGCGTGATCACAGATCGACTTGACCACGTCCAGCTCATGGGTGATCAGCACGATGGTCAGGCCCAGTTGCCGATTGATGTCGCGCAGCAGTTCGAGAATCGACGCCGTGGTTTCCGGGTCCAGCGCGCTGGTGGCCTCGTCCGACAGCAGATACGCCGGCTCGGCTGCCAGGGCGCGGGCAATCCCCACCCGCTGTTTCTGGCCACCGGACAACTGCGAGGGAAAGGCTTGCGCCTTGTCACTCAAACCGACCAGCTCCAGCAGTTCGCGCACGCGCACATGGCGCCACGGTTTGCCGACCTTGGCGATCTCCAGCGGCACGGCGATGTTGTCGAACACGGTGCGCGAATGCAGCAGGTTGAAGCCCTGGAAAATCATGCCGATGCGCTGACGCTGGCGGCGCAGGTCGCTGGCAGAGAGCGTCAGCAGGTCTACGCCGTCGATCAGGATACGCCCGCTGTCCGGGCGTTCGAGCAGGTTGAGGCAACGCAACAGGGTCGATTTGCCCGCACCGCTACGCCCGAGAATGCCGTAGATCGCGCCATCGGGAATGCTCAGCGACACCTGATCGAGCGCCGGTGCAGCGGCCGACGGATACGTTTTGCTCAACTGCTCGACGACGATCATGGCTTGGCATCCACCACTGGAATCACCGAGCCATTGAAGTTATCGGTGATGTATTTCGCCACTTGCGGCGATGTCAGGTCCTTGGCCAGTTGCGCGATCCGTGGATCGTTCTGCAACGTCGGCGTGGTCACCAGAATGTTGGCGTACGGATTGTGCTCGGCTTTCTCCAGCCCCAGCGCATCCCTGGCCGGCACCAGCCCGGCTTCCAGCGCGTAATTGCCGTTGATCACAGCGAGGTCGACATCGTCCAGCGCCCGGGGAATCTGCGGCGATTCGATTTCGAGGATCTTCAGCTGTTTCGGGTTCTCGGCGATGTCCTTGGGCGTGGCCTGATCAGCCGCCGGATCGTTGAAACCGGGCTTGAGTTTGATCAGCCCGTTGTCCTGCAACAGGTACAGCGCACGGCTCAGGTTGGTGACGTTGTTCGGCACGGCGACAGTGCCTTTTTCCGGCACCTCGGCGAAGCTTTTGTGCCGATGCGAATAAATCCCCAGCGGCTCGATATGCACCGTGGCAGCCACCGCGAGTTTTTGCCCGAGCGCTTGCTCCTGGGATTTCAGATACGGCAGATGCTGGAAGTAATTGGCATCGACATCGCCGTGCACCAGCAGCTCGTTGGAGTTCACGCCGTTGGGGATCTCGATGACCTTGAGGTTGAGTTGCGGATCGATTGTCTGAATGTAGGCCAGAATCTGCGCGTGGGGCACCGGGTCAGCGGCCACCCGCAACGGCTCCAGTGCCTGAGCGCCGAACGAAGTCACCAGCGCGCCGAGCACGGCCAGCGTCAAACCTGCTTTTTTCAACATGTGCGGAGTCCTTGAGCGAGTGATGAATCAGGCGTTGGCGGTCTTGCGAAGCGGTGCTGCGGGAATCAGCGCGTCGGCATAAAAGCGCCGGGCGACGTCGGGGTGCGAACGCAACCGACCCTTGAGGTAGTTCCAGCCGACATCGCGAAACAGCGGATTGAGCGGATCACTCGCCGGGCCACGTGCTTCGCGCAACAGCACGGTCGGCAACGGATACAGCGGCACCACGGCGTCGAGTTGCGCGCCGAGGAAAAACGCGATGGACAGCCGCTCGCTGCCTTCGGGCGGCGACACCACGCGATGCACGGTGGCGCGCAAATAGCCGTTGGTGGCCAGCTCCAGCAGTTCGCCAATGTTCACCACTAGCGTGTTGTCGCGGGGCAGCGCATCGATCCAGCACCCCTCCTCGACCTCCACTTGCAACCCCGCCTGCTGGTCTTGCAGCAGAAAGCTGAGGAACCCCGAATCCTTGTGCGCGCCGACGCCCTGATGACTGGCCGCGCTCGACTGCCCCGGATAGCGCATCAGCTTGATGTGCTCGTTGGGCTTGTCGCCGTACAACCGGTCAAAGGCATCGGCCGGCAACGACAGCGCCTCGGCAAACGCCCGCAACAGGCGCAACGACATACGCGTCATCGCCTGCTGCCAGTCGAGCAGCAACGGCTTGAGTGGCGGCAAGGCCTGCGGCCATTGGTTGGGTCCCTGCAACTGCGCCCACAGCGGGCTGTCCGTCAGCAACGGCAACGCCTCGCGCTCGGCCCCCAGATCAAACTGCTCGCGCAGATCAGGCTGACCGCGAGTGATCTCGGAAGCGGCACGGTTGTAACCGCGAAAGTGCGGCGAATTGATCATGCCGACAGCGCTTTTATCGCCGTCCGGCAAGGCAAAGAACTGCCGCGCCTGATCCTGGACCTGCGCCAGCAAGCCACTGTCGATGCCATGCCCGGTCAGGTAAAAGAACCCGACATCCCGAGCAGCATGGCGCAGGTCTTCGAGAAATTGCCGGCGCTGCTGCGCCGAGCCGTCGAGCAGCGAAAGATCAAGAATAGGCAGCGTGTTGATGACTGGTGCGTGCGGCATGATTCACTCCCGTGTGAATCAAACCTGAAGAGCCTGTGATCGATTCAGCGTGTGCCGTCATGGCAATCGGGAGGTCTATCGGTTTGATGCTTTGGTTCGTCTGTGAGCCAAAACTAAACGATATTAAAAACGACGGACAAATATCTTTTTTGCATTAGCTTAGCGCTGGTGATGATCAGCGTGAGTGCATGTGAGGTAGCACTCCTTGGCTCTTGCAGACCGAACATTGGCTGAAAATTGACAGGCCCGGCGCCGTGTTAGGATCAAAAGGAGAAGATCGAGGGCTTTCCACATGAAGGCATCAACAACTGAAAACGTCGCAACTGAAGTTCGCAAGCTCGCCAAAGCGCATCAGGTTACTGCTGAACGTGATGGTCTGAGCTATATGGCAGTCACCATCACGCGTCTGGTGGGCGATGACATCGAGTTGGATGACGTTGGGCAACTGCTCGTCAATCTCAAAAGAAAGGGCGTTCTGAATAAGTCAGAATTCATGGCCCTTCAAGGTCGCTACCTGGAAGAAAAAAGGCGTTCGCAAAATCCGCAAAACGCATGATGCTCGTCCCTTTCGGCGATTTTGAGGGTGAGCTACAGCAGCCCTACAGAATTTACAAATCGTAGCCCATTGAGCCCTCAGCCGTATTCTCCCGTCGTTTACTTGAGGCTAAGTTGTGCCTCCAGCCTGCAGAAGACTGATGACCGAAAAAACAAAAGCCTGCTTTCCAAAGCAGGCTTTTAGTCTGGCAACACCCCTTACTTCTGCGCCGCCGTGATCGCCGAATAACTGTTCATCAGATTCCGATAGTTGGGAATCCGCTGCGACAGCAGGTTGCCCAGCCCTTCGATGTCGTTGCGCCAGTCGCGGTGCAGTTCACAGGCCACCGAGAACCAGTTCATCATCTGGGCACCAGCCTGGGTCATGCGGTTCCAGGCGGCTTGCTGGACGGTGGTGTTGAAGGTGCCGGAGGCGTCGGTGACGACGAACACGTCGAAGCCTTCCGCCAGCGCCGACAGGGTCGGGAATGCTACGCAGACATCAGTCACGACGCCGGCAATGATGATCTGCTTGCGGCCGGTGGCCTTGATGGCCTTGACGAAGTCTTCGTTGTCCCAGGCGTTGATCTGGCCTGGGCGGGCGATGTACGGCGCGTCGGGGAACATTTCCTTGAGTTCCGGAACCAGCGGGCCGTTCGGGCCTTGTTCAAAACTGGTGGTGAGGATGGTTGGCAAGTTGAAGAATTTTGCCAGGTCGGCCAGGGCCAGTACGTTGTTCTTGAATTCGTTCGGCGTGAAGTCCTGAACCAGAGAAATCAGACCGGTCTGGTGGTCGACCAGCAGGACTACGGCGTCGTCTTTGTTCAGGCGGTTGTAGGTTGCAGTGCTCATGTTTGAATCCCTTTTCTTGGTTGTGGTGGTTGGGGTTGCGTTGAACATGGGCACAGATTACGGACACAGCCTGAACGGATAAATCCGTTGAAAAGCGTTTCACTGTCAACTCAAAGCAGACAATCAAGCCGAGTGGCACAGGCGCCCCACCCCGCTTGAAGCCCCCGCTCACTCGGGGGCCGGCAACGGTTTGGCGATCATCAGGCTGCACGGTGCCCGGTTCAGGACACTCTCCACGGTCGCGCCGATGAAGCCGTCCAGCCCGCGCTGATAGGCAGTGCCGAGCACCAACAGGTCGCACTGGCTCCGGGAGGCGAACTGCTCGATCACCAGATGCGGAATGCCGGTCAATTGGTGGCGACAGTGCATCGCAATGTCATAGCGTTCAGCCAGCGCATCAAAAGCCTCTTGCTGGGTGTCGTTGATCGCCTCGCACAGGCTGTGATCCAGGCTCAGGGTCGGCACGCTCATCGCCGCATCGCCTAATACCGACCAGTTACTGACGTTGAGGATGTGCAAGGTCGCGCCGCATGCGCCTGCCAGCGTTGCGGCCAGGTCGAGGATGCGTTCGTTGAGGCCCTGGGTCAGGTCTTCCAGATGCGAAAGATCAACCGCCGCGAGTATTGTCAGCGGCAGCGGATGACGGGCGTCGATAACCAGATGCACGGGGGCCGGACAGTCGCGCAGCAGCAGCCAGTCCAGCGGTCGGTGGAACGCCCGATTCAGCGCCGGGACATGATGGGCATCCTTGATCACCAGATCAGCCCGATAGTCATTGATGTATTCAAGCATGTGCGCCGGCGTGGCCCGGGCCCAGACCACTTCGCTGGTGACCTGCACGCCACTGCCTGCCTGAAACCGTGCCTGCTGCTCCAGCCAGTGTCGATGCACCTGCAAGTAACCTTCGCGGGCCTGGGCCATCGCGTCGTGGTCGAACAGGCCGGCCACCGCCAACGCCTGCACATAGTCGAACGCCACGATGTGCAGCGCCGCACCGGTGGCCTCGGCCAGGGCCCGCGCTCGATCGAATGCCGGAGTTCGGATCATTTCGGTGGGAGCAATCAACAGCATACGTTTGAGCTTGAGCATCACAGACCTCGCCCTGGCAGCACGAGGCTGGCCCGTTGGCCAGCCTGACATCCCTGTCGATTACATATCGACGACCAAGCCAGTATCCGGCGATGCCCTTGCAGGACTCTGATTTTTATCAAGCGATGGCAGATGTGCAGCAGTGCATCCAGTGCGCTTTGTCCGTTCGTCACCTGCCACTGCTGATGCCGGAATAAGCTCAGCGCCCGAAACCCACAACACCTATGCTCAATGCACCCACAGAGGCGTAATAGCTCCCATGTCAGAAGTACTTCCGTTCCACGCGCAGCATCTCAAGGCCGCGTGCTCCAACTGCAGCGTGCTGGAGTTGTGTCTGCCGATCGGCTTGAACGGTGCGGAAGTCGAGCGTCTGGACACGCTGATCGTGCAGCGGGTCAAAGTCAAAAAGGGCACGGCGCTGTACCGCACCGGCGATCCCCTGCGTTCGCTGTACGCCGTGCGGATCGGTTCGTTCAAGACCAGCATGCTGTCAGTCGACGGGCGTGAACAGGTCACCGGGTTTCACATCCCGGGCGAGATGCTTGGGCTGGACGCCATCAGCGCCGACGAGCATGCCTGCAACGCCTTTGCGCTGGAGGACAGCGAGGTCTGCCCGATCCACTTTGCGCACCTGGAAAAGCTCGCGCAGAACCTGCCGTCGCTGCAGCACAACCTCAACCGGTTGCTGAGCCGTGAAATCGTGCGTGACCACAGTATGTTGATGCTGATGGGCAACATGAACTCGGATGAGCGGCTGGCGGCGTTTCTGCTCAATCTGTCGCAACGCTTGAGCATCCGCGGCTATTCCTCCAAGGATTTCGTGCTGAAAATGCGCCGCGAGGAAATCGGCTCCTACCTCGGGTTGCGCCTGGAAACCATCTGCCGCGGCATCGCCCACCTGCGCGATCAGGGGCTGGTGGAAATCAGCGGCCGCAACGTCCGGATCCAGAACATGGACGGCCTCAAGCAATTGCTTGCCGGCTGCCACCGCTCGCCTCGCTGATCCCTGCTCCGGCGAGCGCTAGCCAGCGTCGCCGCATTGTCTGACCGCCAGAATGCTGCCCGGCACTGAATACAACGCGCGCTCGGTGTTGCTGCCGATCAAGCGATCCATGCCGACCCGATGCGCCGTGCCCATCACCACCACGTCCGCCAGGTATTGCTCGACAAACTCGCTGATCACCGGCACCGGCAAGCCCATGGCAAAATGCCGACGCTCCGGTGGCACGCCGTAGCGATCAGCCAGGGTGACGAAGGCCTGATGCAGGGACTCGCGCAGCTCTTCGACGAAGTTGCCGTTCCAGCCGCCGGTGACCAGCGGCGCATCACCGTTGAACGCCGCCGACAAGTCGTAAGCGTACAGCAGGTGCAACGGCGCATCGCACTGCAGGGCCAGAGCATTGGCGGTCTGGATGATGGTGTCGTTCAAGCCGTTGATCTGCGTGGCCGGATCGAACGGGTCCACTGCCGCCACCACTCGGTGCGGTAAGGCGTAACGAATCTGATTGACCAGGTGCACCGGGACCGGACATTCGCGCAGCAAGTGGCAATCAAGCGGCGTGACGAAGACCCGTTTGAGCACCGGCTCCAACGTCACATCCTTGATCAGCAGATCGGGCTTGAGGGTCTGCACGGTCTTGAGGATTTCCAGCAACGGATGGGTGGTGAACACCACGTCCACGGTGACCTTCAGGCCATGGCCGTTGAGCCGTTCGACCTCATCGGCGATCCAGCGTCGGTAGCGGCGCAGATAGCGTTGCGCGTCGACCTCATCGATCTTGTCTTCCCACAGGTGCGCCACCGGCACCGGTTCGACAAAGGCCCGCACATCCAGCGCAGCCCCGCTCGCCTTGGCCAGTGCCATTGCGCGCAGCATGGCGGGCGACTGATGCAGGGTCTGGTCGGCGACCAGCAGCAAACGTTGATATTGCCCCATCACACACCTCCGCTCGGCACCGGCGCTGACAGGCCGGCAAGGTTTCAGCCTGCGCTCGCGGCCCCCTGCCTGACGTTGATTTACATCAAACACAAGCCAATCAGTGGCGCCATCGCGTGTGTCTGATCCAGATCAGATCCAGACACCGGCAACGGCGTAGAAAGGAAAGAAAGAGCAATTGGTCACCGCGTGTCAGCCTTTCAAACCGGATGGAGGATTACCCCATGCTTACTGTCAAAGACCACAACGATCGGGCCGTGGCGGCGTACGCCGCAGTCTCCGGGCAATACTGGATTGAAGCCGTCAAGGATGGGCGCCACGTGTTGATCCGCCCGTTGGCGGAAAAGGACCGTGAGCGTGAATACGCCTTCATCAAGCGCCTGTCACCCGAGTCCCGGCACATGCGTTTTCTGGCGCAGATCAGCGAACCCGGCACGGCGATGCTCGACCAACTGATGGACACCGATAACAAGAAGCGCACGGCCTTCATCGCGCTGGTGCATGAAGACGGCCAGTTGATCGAAATCGGCATCAGTCGTTATGCCGCCACCGGCGAGCATGAATGTGAATGCGCCGTGACCGTTGCCGATGAATGGCAGCACCTGGGACTGGGCACGCTGTTGATGGAGCACCTGATCAAGGCTGCGCGCAAGAACGGCTTTCACCAGATGTATTCGGTCGACGTCGCCAGCAACGAACCGATGCGTGAACTGGCCCGGACGCTGAACTTCGAAACCCATCATGATCCTGACGACAGCCGGCAGGTCATACACCGTCTTCAACTGTAAAAAATCGCCCGGTGATGGGCCCGTCAGGACTCATCACCGGGCGATTGCCTTCACGACTGCAGCGTATGTCCCGGTTTGATCGCCAGCACACTGCAAGGCGCGCGGTGCAGGATCTGTTCGGCGGTGGTGCCCAACAACTTGTTCAAACCATGATGCTGCACCGTGCCCATCACGATCACGTCGGTGTGATGTTCTGCGGCGAACTCGCAAATGCTCGACACCGGCGGCCCCTCGACAAAGTGTCGGTGGGTCGGCGGCACACCATGGCGTTCGGCCAGGGCCGCAAACGCCTCGTGTTGCGCACTGCCCAAAGATTCATAGATCCCGGTGGCCAGGGGCAGCGCGCCATAACCCATGTCCGTGGCGTACACCGACGTCCAGTCGTAAACATGCAGCAACTCCAGCCGGGCATCACATTGCTCGGCCAGCCGGGTGGCAGCTTTCACAATCTGATCGTTGAACACCAGATCCTGATCCTCACTGCGCAGCACGTCGATAATCGCCAGCACACTGCGCGGCCGTGGGTGGACGTCATCGGTGACCAGATGCACCGGCGCCGGGCAATCACGCAGCAACTGCCAATCCAGCGGCGTGTAAAACACCCGCTTCAATGCCGATTCCTGCTGCGCATCCTTGATGATCAGCGCCAGCGGCATCTCGTTGACGAACTGCAGAACTTCTTCATACGGATGTTGCACCCAGACCACCTCGCTGGTGACCTCGATGCCATGGCGCGCGAGCAAGCCGGCCTGTTCGGCCAGCCATTGGCGATGGGTACGCAGATAACCGTCTCGGGCCAGGCGGATTTGTTCGGGGGCGAACAGGCCCACCACGGCCAGCGCCTGCAAATAGTCGAAGGCGACAATGTGCAACGGCAGTTGCATGGCGACTGCCAGCGCAGCGGCACGTTCGAACGCCGGTGTGTGGGTCATGGCTGGGGGAGCGATCAACAGTAAACGCGGAGTCTGCGACATGGGGCACCTCGGCACGATGGCCATCTGGATCGAGTGAACAGGGTTCCAGATTGCGCGTTCCTGCCGCCGGCGAGTTGATCTTGATCAGCTCTGCATGACACGCCCCGAGGCCAACATCGAACCCTCGCCGCCGCTGTTTCAGTACCACAAGCTGCCGGCCCACATCGCCAGGGTCAGCAGCACCTGCCCGGGAATCACATAAGCGGCGAAACGCCGGCCACCGCCGACCCAGGCCACCACGCATTTGCTCAGCGAGTTGCTGCTGATCGCGATCAGGGCGGGACCGACAATCGCCTCCACCGGTAACAGACCGGCCTTGGCCAACCCGGCGATAGACGCGGTCGAGGCGTGGGCATCGGCAAATCCGCTGAAGGTGGCGGTGAGCATCACACCCACCTGACCAAAGTGACTGAGCATTGCCGACGACACCAGGGTGATCGCCGTCATGGTCAAGGCAACGACCACGGCAAGTTTCGGATTGAATGCGCCGCCCACCGACATCGTCTCGGCAGCCCCTCGGGTCGGCCGGGGAAACATCAGACAGGCGCTGTAAATCAGCGTAGCAATACTGCCGGCCATTAACGGCAGCCACATGTTGCGCAACAAGGCTGGATCGACTGCGGCGAGAATCAGCCCGGTCTGAATCATGGTCGCCAGATTGGACAGCAGCGCCGCCGCGCTGAGAACCCGTAGATTCGAAGGTTCTCGGGCGACCCGATGGCCCATGGTCGCAATGGTCACGGTGCTGGACGCGAAACCGGAGGCGATGGCGCTGATGGCGTAGCCGTAACGAACGCCCAGCGTCCGCACCGCGATGTGCCCGGCCGCCCCCACCAGCATCAGTAACACCGTCAAGGTGCAAATGGTGCGCAGATTGATCGCGGCGTAAGGCCCGATGTAACGGTCCGGCGTCAACGGCAAGACCACCAGCGCGGTAATCAGCAAGACCAGGCCGTCGCGCATTTCGGTTTCGCTCAACTGACTGATCGCGAAGTCATGCAGCTTTTCCCGATACGTCAGCAATCCCGCCACCACCACGCCAATGGCGACCGCCAGTTCGGCAGAGCGGGTGCACAACGCGCCCAGTATGAGCACGGTGATCAGCGCCACTTCGCTAGTCACGCCGGGATCGTCATCGCGCCCGCGCCAATAGGCGACGGTGATCAGCAACGTCAAACCGATCGCGACAATCCCGACCAACAGCGCCGCCCCCACCGCCATCGCGGTGTAGCCCAGCAATGCGGTGATCGCGAATGTACGCAAACCTGCGCTGCCTCGACGCTCTCCGGAACCCTTGTGACGTTCGCGCTCAAGACCGACGAGCATGCCAATGCCCAAGGCAGCCGCCGCCCCCATCATGCCAAGGGATTCATTCATCGTCGATTTGCCTTGCCTCGTCCCTGCGCCAATCGGATTCAGCCCGCGACAGCCTCCACAGCTCCGGCCGGTGCCGGCAGTGCAAACACTTTGCGTTCAGTTGCTTGCGGCCAGGGGTGTGGCGCGTCGATGCGGGCCTTGAGTTGGCTGACAAATGCTTGAGCGTCCTCCAACTGATTGAAGTACACACGACAATCATCCAGCGACACAACCCAGCCGTGCGGCACCGCCGTTGCACTGATATCGATGTTCATCGAAAAGCCTCCGTCAAATCGAAAAGGAGCCGTTGTTCAAGGAGTGATCGCCACTTTCATGACCCCGTCACGCTGGTGTGCAAACAGTTCATACGCCGCCTCGATGTCATCGAGTTTGAAGCGATGGGTTACCAGCGGCGACAGATCCACCGCACCGCTTTGCACCACCGCCATCAAGCGGCGCATGCGCTCCTTGCCGCCGGGACACAGGGTCGAGACGATGCTGTAATCGCCCAGGCCAGCGGCGAAGGCACCGAGCGGGATGTGCAGGTCGCTGGAATACACCCCCAGGCTCGACAAGCGGCCACCGGGGCGCAGCACCCGCAATGCCGATTCGAACGTGCCCTGAGTACCCAGCGCTTCAATGGACACGTCGACGCCACGGCCATCGGTCAAGGCCATGATCTGCTCGACCACGTCGCCATCCTTGAAGTTGACCACGTGGGTCGCGCCCAGCCGCCGTGCGACGCTCATGCGCTCCGGCACGGCATCGACGCCGATGATCGTGGTCGCGCCCTTGAGCCGCGCACCGGCCACGGCACACAGGCCAATCGGCCCGAGGGCAAACACCGCGACACTGTCGCCGATGTTGATCTCCCCGCGCTCCGCCCCGGAAAACCCGGTGGACATGATGTCCGGGCACATCAGCACCTGTTCGTCGCTCAAGCCATCAGGGATCGGACACAGGTTCGCCAAGGCGTCCGGCACCAGCACGTATTCGGCCTGGCAGCCGTCGATGGTGTTGCCGAACTTCCAGCCGCCAATCGCCTTGAAACCGTGGCGGGTGTCCGGGCCGTCCTGCGAGCCACAGCCGCACAGGCACGCGTAACTTTGTCCGCTGGGGGTGATGGCCCCGGCAATCACCCGCTGTCCTTCAACGAAGCCACGCACTTGCGAACCCAGCCGTTCGATGACGCCCACCGGCTCGTGACCGATGGTCAGCCCTTTGGCCACCGGGTATTCGCCGCGCAGAATATGTATGTCAGTGCCGCAGATGGTCGTGGTGGTGACACGGACCAGCGCATCCAGTGGCCCGACCTCCGGAATAGGTTTGTCTTCGAGCACAATGCGGTTCTTTTCGACGAAGATCGCCGCTTTCATGGTGGCCATGGTCAATTCCTCCGAGCGAGTCGCAGCTTGAGTCGTCATCAAGACTGCGCCGCCATCACGGTCCCGAAATTGATAATGGTCAACAATCCATGAATCAGCCCGCCGCGCTGCTCGCGAAGAGCGCATTCCAGCCAACATCTGCACCGACTGCGCCACCGCATTCGCGAGCAAGCTCGCTCCCACACGGGATCTGTGGCGGGTGCTGTAAGTGTGTGCACCACTGTAAAACCTGTAGGAGTGAGCCTGCTCGCGAAGAGGCCAGCCCAGTCAACATCTGCACTGACTGACCCACCGCCATCGCGAGCAGGCTCACTCCTACATTGGATCTGTGGCGAGTGCGAGAAGTGTGTTCATCGCAGTAAAACTGTAGGAGTGAGCCTGCTCGCGAAGAGGCCAGCCCAGCCAACAGCTGCACTGGCTGCCCCACCGCCATCGCGAGCAGGCTCACTCCTACATTGGATCTGCGGCGGACGCGAGAAGTGTGTTCATCGCAGTAAACCTGTAGGAGCGAGCCTGCTCGCGAAGAGGCCAGCCCAGTCAACATCTGCACTGGCTGCCCCACCGCTATCGCGAGCAGGCTCACTCCTACATTGGATCTGCGGCGGGTGCGATAAGTGTGTTCATCGCAGTAAAACTGTAGGAGTGAGCCTGCTCGCGAAGAGGCCGGCCCAGTCAACATCTGCACTGACTGCCCCACCGCTATCGCGAGCAGGCTCGCTCCTACATTGGATCTGCGGCGGACGCGAGAAGTGTGTTCACCGCAGTAAAACTGTAGGAGTGAGCCTGCTCGCGAAGAGGCCAGCCCAGCCAAAATCTGCACTGACTGCCCCACCGCTATCGCGAGCAGGCTCGCTCCTACATTGGATCTGCGGCGGACGTGAGAAGAGCATTCACCGCAGTAAACCTGTAGGAGTGAGCCTGCTCGCGAAGAGGCCGGCCCAGTCAACATCTGCACTGACTGCCCCACCGCTATCGCGAGCAGGCTCACTCCTACACTGGATCTGTGGCGGGTGCGATAAGTGTGTGCACCACTGTAAAAACTGTAGGAGTGAGCTTGCTCGCGAAGGGGCCAG
The DNA here is from genome assembly GCF_028830055.1 of Pseudomonas serboccidentalis. Classification (NCBI taxonomy): domain Bacteria; kingdom Pseudomonadati; phylum Pseudomonadota; class Gammaproteobacteria; order Pseudomonadales; family Pseudomonadaceae; genus Pseudomonas; species Pseudomonas serboccidentalis. Next base: position 5,245,170 of record NZ_CP101655.1, on the reverse strand, counting down.
TCCAGTCAACATCTGCACTGGCTGCCCCACCGCTATCGCGAGCAGGCTCACTCCTACATTGGATCTGTGGCGGGTGCGAGAAGTGTGTTCATCGCAGTAAAACTGTAGGAGCGAGCTTGCTCGCGAAGGGGCCAGCCCAGCCAACACAGACCGCGCGTCCGGTCACCGGCGGCGGCAACGCCTCCCTTTGACAAATATCAAGCCGCCCCCCGGCGCCAGCGCCACGATGGGCGCAAGGCTCACGGCCCGAACACAGCGTCGCCTTTTCGCGTCGCGTGTGCGATCAACCACGGGAGATTTGTCATGTCTGAGCAATCGCGTTTCATGCTGGTGGTGTCGCCGCTGATGAAAAACAGCCCAGCTTTCGAACGCGCAGCCGCCCTGGCCAAGGCGTCCGATGCAGCGTTGCACATCGTCGCGTTCGACTACCTGGAAGGCCTGGCCACCGCCGGGCTGGTCAACGAACAGGCGCTGGAGCAGATGCGTCTGGGCTACGTCGAGCGCCATCACCAATGGCTCGAAGATCAGGCCCGGCCGCTGCGCAAGCTTGGCGTGCACGTCACCACGGAAGTGGTCTGGGTCGAACGGCCGTTGCAGGAAATCCTCATCCACCTGCGCGAACAACCGATGGCGGCGCTGATCAAGGCGCTGGATCACGAATCGCTGCTGTCGCGCCTGATGTTCACCCCGCTGGATGTGCACCTGCTGCGTGAATGCCCGGTGCCGCTGCACTTCGTCAGCCATGTGCAACACGCCCTGCCGCGCCGGATTGTCGCGGCGGTCGACCCGTTCCATCGCGACGGTCAATACAAAGGCCTCAACGACCGGATTCTGTACGAAGCCAGCAAACTGGCAAGCTCGTGCAACGCTGAACTCGACGTGATCTACGCCCATGACCTGTCCTCGATCAGCGCCGCCGAATTCGGCTTCGACCGTGCCTCGGCGTTCTTCTCCTCAAACGCCGCCAAGTTGCTGTTCGACGCCCAGGGCGAAGCCTTCCGTGAATTGGCCGAGCGCAACGACATTCCGGCAGAAAACCAGCACATGATCATGGGCGATCCGGCCAAGGTCCTCGCCAGCTACGCCGACGCGTATGACATCGACATGATTGTCATGGGCCGCGTCGCTCATCGGGGCCTGGGCCGCCTGATCGGCAGCACCGTCGAACACCTGCTGTACAGAATGCCGTGCAGCGTGTGGGTGGTGGCGCCGGAAAGGCTCGAATGAGGTGATGAGCCAATAACACCTGCATTAAACCGTCTTCCAAACGTTGTACTAGGATAGGATCCAATTCCTGACATTGTGTCGACCAGGGAACACGGTCGATGCAAGGTCAGGAATGGATCGTTTCACCTGTCAATCATGGATGACGCTTATGAACTCACACCTGTTCCCTCAGATCGGTAAAGTCATCGCCAGCACCGGCAGCCGGCACTTCCCGCGGATGTTGCATGACCTGATCCAGACTCAACTCGCGGTGGACGCCACGCACATCCGCCAGTTGCGCGTTGAGCCGATGGGCCACACCGCGAACCGCCGCCAGGCGGACATCGGCAAAGACCCGGCCCTGCTGGCCGAAACGTTGTTCTCCGAGCACAGTGCCGCGCGCACCGCCGAGCTGGCTGACCTACACCCGACCAGCGCCGAAGCCTCGCAACTGCACCTGACCCGGCGCAAGGACGGTTACCGCTATGTGATCTCGGTGTATCGCAACGATCAGTCGCAGCGCTTCTCGGCCCAGGAGCGAAGCTTGTTGGAGGATATTTCTCCGGTGCTGTTGCCGATGGTCGAAAAACACATTCATGCCCTGCAACCGGTACGGGCCAACGCCCACGATCAGTCGCCCAACGCCGACGGCACACAACCGGGCCTGGGCAACCTGCGCCAGCGCTTCGGCGAACGCCTGCAGCAGTTGGGCCTGAGCCTGTCCAATCGCGAGACAGAGGTGTGCGTCGGCCTGCTCGCCGGGCGCACTGCGCCGGAGCTGGCCGAGCAGTTGCAGTTGAAGGTCAATACCGTGGAAAGCTACCTCAAACGCGCCGCGATCAAACTCGGGATCAGCGGCCGGCACTCGTTGATGCGCTGGATGTATTCACCCGACGACACCCACCACACCACGCCACCTCCGCTGCCTGAACCCGTTGTCCCTGAGATTGCGACGCGGGATAAAACCATCGGCTTGAATCCCGCCCCGGATCAGTTTCAAGGAGAGGCGATTGCGTGGGCGGCTTTTACATAAAAAGCAGACGACTCGGTGATGACTCGGAACCAGGGATGATAAGGATATGAATCTGACCGGCAGCATTCGCAACATGGAAAACCCGCATTTCTACTGGCAACTGGGGGAACTGATTGCCAGCACTGGCGATGATCATTTCGCCAGCAACCTGTTCCAGTTGGTCGACACGCTGGTGCCGGTCAACCGCGTCGATCTCAGCGAATGGACGCTGGACGAACGCCAGGCCAGCGTGGTCGAGATCAAGGCGCTGGGCAGCGCCGGCCTGCCGCAGACCTTCCCGGCGCCGGATTCGTTGCTGCGCCCGGACGATCATCCGCTGTTGCAGAAGATGATCGAGATGAATGACTCACTGCTGATTCAACTCAAAGCGTCGCTCCAGCCCCGACATCCGCAGCACAGCGTGCACCAGTGCAATCTGGTGTCTCGCACCTCCAACCGCCGTTGTGTCATCTCGTTCTATCGACCGCATACGCAACGGGTGTTTTCCCTGCCGGAGCTGTCGTTTCTCAAAAGCCTGTCCGACACCCTGCTGCCCCTGATCGAGCGCCACGCGCAGCTCAGTCGGCAGATCATCGCCAAACAGCCGCGCCTGCCACTGGCGGACCTGGAGCAGGCGCCGTTGCAGCAGGTGTTCGATGAACGTCTGGCGCTGGGCGGCATCGTCTTGTCGGTCCGGGAGAAGGAGGTCTGCCTCGGGCTGCTGAGCGGCGGCACCGTGCCACAACTGGCCGAGAAGCTACGGGTCAAGAGCAGCTCGGTCGAGACCTACCTCAAGCGTGCGACCGCCAAACTCGGGGTCAGCGGGCGGCATGGTCTGGCGCGCTGGATGGCCGGGGCCTGATCGCGAACAGCATCGACAGCTCGCGCACCAATGAGGTCAGTGTCCAGTAGGCACTCGTCACTTTTTCTTACACCTTTTGTCGCCCGATCCTATGCTGCGCGGCGATCCGCGGCCGGCGGTTGCCTTCAGTTTGGTATCATGCGCCGCTTTTACGGTTAACCCCCCGCCAGTCCTGCCGACTGACGGGCTGCAAAAGGCGGTATTAGATGACGGCTTTGTTGACTCGCCGCAAGGTGCTTGCGGGAATGGGCGTACTGGGCCTGGGCCTGCTCACCGGCTGCGACACCCGTGGCCAACTGTCGTACAAGTACGGCAAGGACCTGAGTGACAAGATCCTCGGACGCACCTTCAAACTGAAGAACATCGACGGCGAAACCATGACGCTGTCGAGCTTCCGCGGCATGATGCCGATGATCTTCTTCGGCTTCACCCAATGCCCGGCGGTGTGCCCGACCACCCTCGCCCGCGCGGCGCAAATCAAGAAGCTGATGGGCAAGGACGGCGACCGTCTACAGGTGATCTTCATCACCCTGGACCCGGAACGCGACACGCCGCAAATCCTCGACGCCTACGTCAAAGCCTTCGACCCGAGCTTCGTCGCGCTGTACGGCACGCTGGAAGAAACCAAGGCCACCGCCAAGGAATTCGACGTGTTCTACGAGAAAGTGCCGGCGGGCGACACCTACACCATCTCCCACACGTCCACCAGTTACGTCTACGACTCGCGCGGCCAGCTGCGCATGGGTCTGTCTGTATCGCTTTCGGCACAAGAGTGCACGGAAGATTTGCTCACCGTTATGGAGGTCTGCTGATGCACCCCGTTCTGAACAACATCAAACGCGCCGTTTTCGGTCTGTCCCTGTTGGGCCTGGCGTTTCAAGCCTCGGCCCAGACCCAGGTCGACGACGCCTGGGTGCGTGCGACCGTGCCGACCCAATCGGCCAGCGGCGCATTCATGACCGTCACCGCCGACAGCGACAGCAAACTGCTGAGCGTGGCCTCGCCGGTGGCCAAAGATGTGCAGATCCACGAAATGTCGATGAAGAACGACGTGATGAGCATGGGCCCGGTCAAGTCGGTCGACCTGCCGGCCGGCAAAGCGGTCACCTTCGACCCGAATGGCTACCACGTGATGCTGATGGGTCTGAACGGCCAGCTCAAGGAAGGCGAAAGCGTGCCGCTGACCCTGACCGTGGAAAACGCCAAGGGCGAGAAAGAGACCGTTGAGGTGAAAGCCGAAGTCCGTTCGCTGACCAATATGCAAGGCCACGATCACAGCAAAATGCATTGATCTGACTGAGCGGTAATAAAAAACGGGGCGGCCTGAATCATCAGGCCGCCCCGTTTTTTTTCGCGTCGTTCAGGGGCGCTTGCGGGCCAATGCATTGCGCACGCTTTCTCTGGACATCCCCGAGCGGGAAACAGGTGCGGGTTTCTGCGTTTTTACCTCAGCCAACTGCTGCTTGCGCTTGAGCACCTGACGCCAGCGATAGCCGAGATAACCGACCGCCGCGAAGAACCCCAGCCACCCCGTCACCCAATTGACCACCGTCCACAATCCGACGGTGATCAGCACGGTTTTCCCGGTGAACAACTTCAGGCTGTCATCGACAGGCACCGTTTCAACCGGCGTCTGCTGCGCCAGCGGAATTTGCTGCATCCCGTCCAGATCAAAGCGCAGGGAGAAGTCCGCCCCGGGCACCTGAACGTCTATTCGATCGCCGTCAGTGGTATGCACTCGAACCTCGCCATTGACCACCGACACCGAGCTGAAACTGACCTGGGTTTCACGGTGAATCTCGCCGTTGACCAGGGTCACGACGGTTCGTTGTTGGACATTGGGGGTGTCGCGCATGCCGATTCCTTGAGAGATCCACGCCGGGCGACGTGCAAAGGGAAAATCCGTTGGGCTCGAATGCTACTGAGTGGTCACCACCCTGTCCAGAAACGCGGCCAGCCAGGGCCTGCGACGGCAAACCTTAAACAGTCTGAAACAATAAATCTGCCGTCGGTATCACCCCCGTCCATTCGCCGCTATCGGCCTGACACGTATACCGGACGCGGTTTCACGCCTTGTGCCGCACTGGCGGACGCAGATCAGCCCGGTGTTTAAAAGGGCGATCAGGCAGCCCACCCTTGGTATCATCGCGCACACTTTTATGACGGTTTGATGGCTGGAAGGTCTTTTTGTGAGCGTTCTTTTTCGTTGGTTGCGGCAGCCGCACGCCCGCCTCTTTTCCCTGATGCTGCTGGTACTGATCGTACCGGTGTGCCTGCGCGCGGCGTTGGGCTGGTCATCGCCGTTGGGCTATTTGTCCGACCTGGCGATCGGCAGCCTGCTGGTGGTGTTGCTGCATCGCCGTGCGTGGTGGCTGGCGTTGCCGTTGCTGCTGTTCTGGGGGCTGCTGGCGGTGGCGACGGCCGAGCTGGTGAGCGCCGTCGGCCGACTGCCGAACCCTTCCGACCTGCATTACCTGATTGACCCGCAGTTCGTGGAAAACTCCACCGGTGGCGGCCTCGCCCATCCTGCGCTGGGCATTGCCTTGCTGTTGGCGCTGAGTCTCTGGTTGGTGACCCGTTTCGCCAATCGCGGCCAACCCGCGCCTGCCCTGCCCCGCACGGTGTGGGCCGCGCCGGCGCTGCTGTTCGCCGCGCACTGGGGCGCGCAGAACCTGTGGCCGAACGATGATGACCCGTGGCGCCTGTACAACCTGCCGCATCATTTGCTCGCCTCGCAGGTGGCCGATCTGCAGTTGCAGGCCGAAGAATGGCTGGACGGTGACGTCGAAGAACCCGCGCCGCAGATGGCCGGGCTGACCGATCTGGACCTCAACGGACACAAGCTGCTGGCCGCACCGGGTCAGGCGCGCAACGTGCTGATCATCGCGCTGGAAGGCATTCCCGGCGCCTACATCCGCGCCAACCGCGAGGCCATCGGCAGCCGTTATCAGGAAGACCTGATGCCCAATCTCAGCCGCTGGGCCGAGCGCGGCATGAACACCCCGGATTACGTGCTGCATACCCATCAGACCATTCGCGGCCTGTACGCCATGCTCTGTGGCGATTACGACAAACTCAACAACGGCACGCCCAAAGGCGTGGAAATGCTCACCCAGCAGGAGCGCAATCAGGCGTGTCTGCCGGCGCAGCTGCGCCAGCACGGCTTCAGCACGCATTACCTGCAAGGCGCCGGTCTGCGCTTCATGGCCAAAGACAAGATCATGCCGCACATCGGTTTCGATGCGACCCATGGCCTGGAATGGTTCACCAACGCCAACTACCTGGAGTTTCCGTGGGGCAAGGATGACAAGGCGTTCTTCGAAGGCGCGCTGGATTACGTCGGCCAACTGAAGAAACAGAAGCAACCGTGGATGCTCACCCTGCTGACTGTCGGCACGCACCAGCCCTACTCCGCCCCGGAAGAATACCTGGAGCGTTACGACACGCCGAAGCAGGCCGCCGTCGGCTATCTCGACGATGCGCTGGAGCAGTTCCTCAGCGGTCTCGAACGCCAGGGCGTGCTGAAAGACACACTGGTGGTGATCACCTCGGACGAATCCCACGGCATCGATGGCGTTCGCCTGGCGTCGTCCTGGGGCTTCAACCTGACGCTGGCGCCGGAACAGGCACAACTGCCGCGACTGAATGCCGGGGTGTATGGCCATGTCGATCTGAGCGCGTCGATCCTCGACTATTTCGACTTGCCGGTGCCATCGGCGTTGAGCGGCCGTTCGCTGTTTCGCGACTACGACAGCGGGCGCGAAATCATGTCCTATACCAACGGCAAGCTGCGCTACCACAACGGCCAGGGGATCTTCTCCGAGTGCGACATGCCGCGCCGCTGCCGCTATTACCAAAGCGCCGGTTTCATTGCCGACAGCGCCACCTTCAAGGGCAATGAAAGCAGCCAGCACGCCCGACAGATTGCCGCCCGCGCCATGGCGCTGGACCTGTCGCTGCTGCGCACGCCGCTCAATCAGCGCTATCAGTTCGGCAGCAACAACATCATCCCGCTGCAGGCGCAGATCAACGATGACTGGGCCGACAACCTGATCGGCGCGCAATACCTGGAAATGCCCAAAGGCTCGCACACTCGCGTGCGCCTGACCGTGCGTTCGGTGGATCCGCAGCAGGCGGCGTACATTCAGCTCAAGGCCAAGGAGTTCGAACAGGACGTGCAACTGGGCCTGCCGACGGAGATGGTCGCCACGGCGGATCAGCCATTGGAGATGGACTTCAGTTTCGACAACCCGAAACAGCGCAAGGCCTTCTCGTTCCACTTGCTGGGTTATGGGCTGGGTGCAGTGGAGGTCACGGATTTCAGTGTGATCACTGAGTTGCCGGGGCAGGAGGATTTGATGGATCCGGTGCCGGAGGACGACACTGCGCAATCGAGCTGATCACAAACTCCCCGTAGGAGCTGCCGCAGGCTGCGATCTTTAAGCAAAATCAACAGATCGCAGCCTGCGGCAGCTCCTACAGGGGGGAGTGTTAACAGGTCAACTAATCAGAACGTGGTGCGCAAGCCCACCTGAATGCTGCGCCCTTCTGCCGGCGCGATGTCGCGCAGGATCGAACTGGCGTAGCGCACGGTCTGGTTGGTCAGGTTCTCGGCGTTGACGAAGGCCAGCCATTTGCTCTGGCCGACATCAAAGTGATAACCCACATTGGCGCCCAGCGTGGTGTAGCCATCGGTGCTGCTTTCGTTGGCCGGCACACGATGCTGCGAGCTGGCGTGTTCGATATCGATCCGCGCCTGCCAGCGATCCAGTTCCCACAGCAAACCGCTGTTCAAGCGCAGTGGCGCGATGCGCGGCAGGTCTTCGCCGGTGTCGAGGTTCTTGGCGCGGGTGTAATCGCCTGACAGCTCCAGAGCAAACTTGCCGTAGGCATTTTCGCCAAGCGTCCAGCGATCCTGCGCCTCGATACCACTGAAGCGTGCGCGCACGCCCGAGTAGGTGTATTCGGGAATACCCCCTGCGTCCTCCTCCCCTTCATCATTGAGTGTACGGCCGGTGCCGAGCAGACCGATGTAGTTCGAAAAATGGCTATAGAACACACCGACGCTGCCTTTGTGCGTGCCGTTGTCGAAGCGCAACGCCAGGTCGCTGGACACGGCTTTTTCTTTCGACAGCCCGGCGTCGCCGACTTCATAGGTGCCAGTCGCGACGTGGGCACCATTGGCGTACAACTCATAGAACGTCGGCGCGCGCTCGGTGTAGCCCAATGTCGCGGCGACCGACCAGATCGGCGTCAGCGTATACACCGCGCCGGACGACAGGCTGCCGGCGGTGAAACTGCTGGAGCGGTCGGCGTTGGCAAAACGCTCGTTGCCTTTGGCATCCGGATCGACGGTGGTGTGCTCCAGTCGCCCGCCGAGGGTGAACAGCAGGCGCTCGGTGGCCTGTAACTCTTCCAGAATGAACAGTGCGCCGGCATCGGTATCGGTGTGCGGCACAAACGCTTCTTCGCCCAGCGCCGAGAATTCGTTGCGGCTGACCTGGGCGCCGATCACCCCGTTGAACGGCCCCAGTGGCTGATGCCGGGCCTCGACCCGAGCTTCGTAGCCCTTGTTCTTGAACGTGGTACCGACCTCGCCGCCCTCGATTTCCCGGTGCTGGTAATCGGTGTAGCCGGCGTCGAGTTTGATCGAGCTGAACGGGCCGTCGAGGTTGCGGATTTCCGAGGCGAACGCGTAGTGCTCCTGCTGCATGCGAATGCGCACGTCGTCTTCGGCGGGAGAGCCGTAGTTCGAATCGTAATTGCTGTAGGACAAACCGGCGTAACCGTCATCCCAGGTGTAGGAACCGCCGACGGCACCACCGTCCTGGCGACCGTCGCTGTTGGCCAGACGATGCTTGCGCGAATCGCCGTCGTCGTTGGCGCGTGCAGCGCCGGTCTTGGCGTAACCGGGAATCTTCAGGTCATTGAACTCACGAGCGCTGGCATCCAGGTGCAAAGCGAACTGACCGTTGCCGGCCTCCAGTTTCCCCGCGCTGCTGCGGGTGGTGTCGGCACCGCCGTAGCGCAACTCGCCGGCGCCGTGTATGCCGTCGATGGCTTCGGTGGGGATGCGGTTATCGAAGGTGTTGACCACCCCGCCGATCGCGCTGCCGCCGTACAGCAGAGCCGCCGGGCCACGGACGATCTCAATGCGCTCGACGTTGACCGGGTCCAGCGGCACCGCGTGATCGTACGACAGCGACGAGGCGTCCAACGCGCCGACGCCATTGCGCAGGATGCGAATGCGGTCACCGTCCTGACCGCGAATGATCGGCCGACTCGCGCCCGGGCCGAAGTACGACGAGGACACCCCGGGCTGTTTGTTCAGGGTCTCACCGAGGCTGCCCTTCTGCTGAAACGTGAGGTCGTCGCCGCTGAGCACGGTCGAGGGCGATGCCAGGGTCTGGCTGCCCAGGGGATTGCCGGTGATGACTTGCGGTTGTAGCTCGAGCGGCTCGGCAGCGAACACCGGCGAGGCAATCAGCAGCGCGGCGGCCAGAGGTGTCAGGCGTCGTTGAAGGGGCTGGGAACGGGCAGGCATTTCAGAACTTCCGTGAGCAGAAAAAATAAGAATCGCTGCCGGTGTTTTGCTAATGACGCCGGCAGAAACAGAATGAAATCTTTTTTATGTTATACAATAACATTTCTTTCTGTCATCCCGATTCTTGCAATTCGTCTTGCAGCAAGCGCTCAAGGACGCGGATCTGCGGCTTCGCTCAGAGGGTTTTCCAGCCTGCACAACGGCATGAAAACGCTGAAAGACTATGGCTATCAGCCCCCAATAGTCGGCCTATTAGCTGACTGCCCGAGTCGGGTCTAGCCTTACTAGTCCGAAGTCGGCACGAGCCGGCCACAGAAGACCTGATAAGGACCCGAACATGGCAAACGAATCGAAATGCCCGTTCAACCACGCCGCCGGTGGTGGTACGACGAACCGTGACTGGTGGCCGAATCAACTGAACCTGAAGATCCTCAGCCAGCACTCGCCCAAGTCCGACCCACTGGGCAAGGACTTCGACTACGCCAAAGCCTTCAAAAGCCTGGACTTCCAGGCGCTGAAACAGGACCTGCGCGCGCTGATGACCGACTCCCAGGACTGGTGGCCCGCCGACTTCGGCCACTACGGCCCGCTGTTCATCCGCATGGCCTGGCACAGCGCCGGCACCTACCGCACCGCCGATGGCCGCGGTGGCGCCGGTTCCGGGCAGCAGCGTTTCGCCCCGCTCAACAGCTGGCCGGACAACGTCAGCCTCGATAAGGCGCGGCGCCTGCTGTGGCCGATCAAACAGAAATATGGGCGAAACATTTCCTGGGCCGACCTGATCGTGCTCACCGGCAACGTCGCGCTGGAATCGATGGGCTTCAAGACCTTCGGTTTCTCCGGTGGTCGTCCCGATGTCTGGGAACCGGATGAAGACGTGTACTGGGGCTCAGAACGCGAATGGCTGGGCGGCGACAGCCGTTACGGCAAAGACAAGGCCGCCATGCAGGAACCCGGTGACGGTACGCTGGTGGCCGAACCGGATTTGCATGGCAAAGAGGAAAGCCGCACCGATCAGGGCGAACGCAATCTGGAAAACCCGCTGGCCGCGGTGCAGATGGGCCTGATTTACGTCAACCCGGAAGGTCCTGAAGGCAATCCTGATCCGGTCGCTTCGGGTCGCGACATCCGCGAAACCTTCGCCCGCATGGCCATGAACGACGAAGAAACCGTGGCGCTGATCGCTGGCGGTCACGCCTTTGGCAAGACCCACGGTGCCGGCCCTGCCGACAATGTCGGGCCGGAGCCGGAAGCCGCCGGGCTGGAAGAACAAGGCCTCGGCTGGCGCAACGCATTCGGCACCGGCAAGGGTGCCGACACCATTACCAGCGGCCTGGAAGTGACCTGGACCACCACCCCGACCCAATGGAGCAACAACTACCTGGAAAACCTCTTCGGCTTCGAGTGGGAACTGTTCAAGAGCCCGGCCGGTGCGCACCAGTGGAAACCGAAAAACGGTGCCGGCGCCGGTACCGTTCCGCATGCGCACGACCCGAGCAAGAAACTCTCGCCCACCATGCTCACCTCCGACCTGGCCCTGCGTTTCGACCCGATCTACGAGCCGATCGCCCGGCGTTTCCTGGCCAACCCGGAGCAACTGGCCGACGCCTTCGCCCGCGCCTGGTACAAACTGATCCACCGTGACATGGGCCCGCTCTCGCGCTACCTCGGCCCGGAATTGCCCAACGAGGAACTGCTGTGGCAGGACCCGATTCCCGATGCCACTCACCCGCTTATCGACAGCAACGACGCGGCGGCGCTGAAAAGCAAAGTGCTGGCGTCCGGCCTGACGGTGTCGCAACTGGTCTCCACCGCGTGGGCCGCAGCATCCACCTTCCGTGGTTCGGACAAGCGTGGCGGTGCCAACGGCGGTCGTCTGCGTCTGGCTCCGCAGAAGTTCTGGCAGGCCAACCAGCCGGAGCAACTGGACAAGGTGCTGAAAACCCTCGAGGGCATTCAGAACGAGTTCAATGCCGGCTCATCCGGGAAGAAAGTCTCACTGGCGGACCTGATCGTGCTGGCGGGTAACGCCGGGGTCGAGCAAGCGGCGAAAAACGCCGGGCACTCGGTATCGGTGCCGTTCAATCCGGGGCGTACCGATGCGACTCAGGAACAAACCGATGTCGAGTCGTTTGGTTTCCTCGAACCGATTGCCGATGGCTTCCGCAACTACAGCAAGGGCAAGTACACGGTGTCGGCCGAAGCGCTGCTGATCGACAAAGCCCAACTGCTGACCCTCTCCGCGCCGGAAATGACCGTGCTGCTCGGTGGTCTGCGGGTATTGGGGGCCAACGTCGGGCAAAGTCGTCATGGTGTGTTCACCTCTCGCACGGAAGCGCTGACCAACGACTTCTTCACCAACCTGCTGGACATGGGCGTGGAGTGGAAGCCGACATCACCGGCGGCGGACGAGTTCGAAGGACGCGACCGCAAAACCGGCAGCGTGAAATGGACGGCGACGCGGGTCGATCTGGTGTTTGGTTCCAACGCGATCCTGCGGGCGCTGGCCGAGGTGTATGCGAGTGCTGATGCGAAAGATCAGTTCGTGAAGGACTTCGTGGCGGCGTGGGCCAAAGTGATGGAGCTGGATCGGTTTGATCTGAAATAACGCAAAAACCTGTAGGAGCTGCGGCACGCTGCGATCTTTTGACTTTGATTTTTCAAGATCAGAATCAAAAGATCGCAGCGTGCCGCAGCTCCTACAGAGATTTGTGAACGACGCAAAAAACTGTGGGAGCAAACCGGCTCCCACCTTTCGTTACGCGTTAAGCCAGGCTTTTGCTCACCACTTCGTACACGTCACTCGACAGCTGCCCCGAAGCCAGAATCCGCTCCAGCTCGGCCTTCATCAACGCCTGCCGCGCAGTGTCGTATTTGCGCCAGCGGGTCAGCGGCGCCAGTTGGCGCGAAGCGATCTGCGGGTTGAAGCCGTTCAGTTCGATCACCAGGTCCGCGAGGAAGCGGTAGCCCGAACCGTCGGCGGCGTGGAAGTTGATCAGGTTCTGCCCGGCGAACGCGCCAACCAGTGCGCGCACCTTGTTCGGGTTCTTGATGTTGAACGCCTGGTGCTGCATCAAGGCTTTCACGCGCTCCAGACCGCCCGGCAAGGTGCTGCCGGCCTGCACGCTGAACCACTGATCCATGACCAGCGGGTTGTCCTTGAAGTGCTCGGCGAAGCTCGCCAGCGCCAGGGCTTTCTGCTCTTCGAACGGTGAGTTGACCAGCACGGCCAGCGCGGTCAGGCGCTCGGTCATGTTGTCGCTGGTTTCGAATTGCTCAAGGGCGGCGGCCAGCACTTCTGGTTTGCCGCTGAGCATCAGGTACGACAGCGCAATGTTCTGCAACGCACGACGGGCGAAATGCTCGGCCTCGGCCACGTACGGCGTTTGCCTGGACAGGTCGCGGTTGGCCTGGTAACGCAGCCACAGCGCTTCGAACAGGTTGTCCGCCAGTTGCTTGCGGGCAAATTCGCGAGCGTTATGAATCGCCTCGACGTCAGCCACGTCGCTGATTTCGGTCAGGTAGGCTTCGCTTGGCAGCGAGAGCATTTCGGCGACCATGGCCTGATCCAGCGACTCGTCGGACAGCACGGTTTTCAGTGCCGAGATCAACCGCGGATCGAGCGCCAGGCTCTCGCCCTTCTGCTGCTGGGCGATCAGCTCCTGCAGGACCTGCACCGACAATTGCTGACCGGCATCCCAGCGGTTGAAGCCGTCGCTGTCGTGCTGCATCAGGAACATCAACTGGTCGCGGTTGTACGGGAAGCTCAGCTTCACCGGTGCCGAGAAGCCCCGCAGCAGCGATGGCAGCGGGTGTTCGGCGATGTCGACGAAGGTGAAGGTCTGCTCGGCTTCGGTCACCGAGATCACGCGGCTGGTGCCTTGCGCCGCCGCTTCTCCGGCCAGACGCAGGGCAATCTCGTTACCCTGGCGGTCGAGCAGGCCCAGTTCGACCGGGATCACGAACGGCAGTTTTTCCACCTTGTCCGGGGTTTCCGGGCAGCTCTGGCGGAAGGTCAGGCTGTAGGTTTTCGCGGCCGCGTCGTAGGACTCGCTCACCGCCAGACGCGGTGTGCCGGCCTGGCTGTACCAGCGCTTGAACTGGGTCAGGTCGACACCGTTGGCATCTTCCATGGCCTTGATGAAGTCGTCGCAGGTCACGGCCTGGCCGTCGTGGCGTTCGAAGTACAGGTCACTGCCCTTGCGGAAGCCGTCGGCGCCCAGCAGGGTGTGGATCATGCCGACCACTTCCGAGCCCTTTTCGTACACGGTCAGGGTGTAGAAGTTGGAGATCTCGATGAAGCTGTCCGGACGCACCGCGTGGGCCATCGGGCCGGCGTCTTCGGCGAACTGGTGCGTACGCAGATAGGCGACGTCCTGAATGCGCTTGACCGTGGCCGAGTTCATGTCGGCAGAGAAGCCGGAATCACGGAACACGGTGAAGCCTTCTTTCAGCGACAGCTGGAACCAGTCGCGGCAGGTCACGCGATTGCCCGACCAGTTGTGGAAGTATTCGTGGGCGACGATTGCCTCGACCCGCTGGTGCGCGGCGTCGGTAGCGGTTTCGGCGCGGGCCAGCACGGCGCTGGAGTTGAAGATGTTGAGGCCCTTGTTCTCCATCGCGCCCATGTTGAAGTCGTTCACGGCGACGATCATGAAGATGTCCAGATCGTACTCGCGACCGTAGACCTCCTCGTCCCAGCGCATCGACTTCTTCAGGCTGTTCATCGCGTGCTGGCACTTGTCGATGTTTTCCGGCTCGACATAGATGCGCAGCGCAACGTTGCGGTGGGTCATGGTGGTGAACGTGTCTTCGACGCACCACAGGTCACCGGCCACCAGCGCGAACAGGTACGCCGGCTTCATGAACGGGTCTTCCCAGGTCGCCCAGTGCCGGCCGTCTTCGCCCGGACCCGAGGCGATCGGGTTGCCATTGGACAGCAGCACCGGATAGCTGTGCTGCTCGGCGACCACCGTGGTGGTGAACTTGCTCATCACGTCCGGGCGGTCGAGGTAATAGGTGATTTTGCGGAAGCCTTCGGCCTCGCACTGGGTGCAGAACATCGTGCCGGACTTGTACAGGCCTTCCAGCGCGGTGTTGGTTTCCGGGTGGATCCGGACGCTGGTGTCTACCGTGAAGCTGGTGCTGGCCGGCTGAAGGGTCAGGGTGTTTTCCGTCAGCTGATAGTCGTCGGCGCCCAGTTCCCGGTCGGCCATGGTCACCGACAGCAGCTCCAGTTGCTGGCCGTCGAGCACCAGCGGCGGCAAGCCCGGGCCGCGCTCAGGGTTGCGGCGCATCACCAGTTGCGCGTGGACCAGGCTGTGGTCCTCGAACAATTCGAAGGTCAGGTGCGTCTCGTCGATCAGGTACTCGGGCGCCTGATAGTCCTTCAGGTAAATCATCTTCGGTTGTTCGGTGCGCATGCTGGAATCCTTATTGATGCACGGCGAGCTGATAGGCCGTGTACTTACGAATGTTGATCACGCCGGTGTCGAAGATCAGGTATTGGCCCTTGATCCCCAGCAGCGTGCCTTCGGCAATCGGGTTCTTGTCCAGGTTGAAGCTGACGATTTTGGCCGGGTATTGCTCGACCGGATAGCGGATTTCGAGAGGTTCTACATCGGCAATCGTCTGAATTGCTTGTAGGCCGAATCGCTGTTGCAGACCTTGCAAGCCTTCGGCGCAGCTTTCAAACAGTTGATCGCGCACCTGAGCCAGATCCACCGGCGCCGCATCGCCCTTGAGCAACGCGCGCCAGTTGGTCTTGTCCGCCACCTGGCTGCGGAACAGGTCTTCGACGAAGCCGGACTGCTGGCGCGTGGCGACGCGCATGATCGGCAGCGCCTGACTCGCGCCCTGATCCAGCCAGCGGGTCGGCAGCTGCGTGGCGCGGGTGATACCGACCTTGATGCCCGACGAGTTGGCCAGATACACCACATGATCGGTCATGCAGAACTTCTCGCCCCACTCAGGCTCGCGGCAGGTGCCGGCCTCGAAGTGGCAGCGCTCCGGGCTCATGATGCAGATGTCGCACTGCGCCAGTTTGGTCATGCACGGGTAGCAATAACCCTGGCTGAAACTGGTTTTGGTCTTGCGCCCGCAATGGGTGCAATGAATCGCCCCCAGGTATTCCAGACGCAGCGTGCTGCCGATCATGGGATTGACCGGCACCTCGACGTCATCCAGACGAAACGCGTATTGCACGTTCGGCCCGTCCAGGCGTGCCGACATTTTGCTGATTGCACCGCGGCCAATCTCGATCAATGGATAGCGTCCGATTTGAACAGGATGTTCGGCACTTCGATCGATTTCGACGCACATTCTTGCGGGCCCATGTAACCGGTGCGCTGATCTTCAGGCAGGTTCTGGATTTCCCAGGCGATCATCGCCTGCAGCGACAGCTCACGCTGTTCGGCAGTGAGTTTGCCACCGTCGGACCACTTGCCGATCTCCACCGCCAGTTTCAGGCTCTCGTAGATGTCCGGGGTAATGTTGTTGATCATGTCGTTAAAAGAGGACATCAGGGTCTCCGTGCTCTTTATTCACTGAAAATTTAGGCGGCCAGTTTACGGCGGTTATACAAACCACCCAACAAACCGGTGAAGCATCCGATGAGTAACCCGCTGACATGGGCGGCGTTGGCGATCTGGCCGAAACCGATCATCGAGACCAGCCCGGACATGCAGATCACCAGCCACACCAGCATCATCACCAGCACGCCACGCGGCAGGCGATAAGCCGGGTTCGGCGCCAGCAACTGGAAGATCCAGCAATGGCCGAGCAGCCCGTACAGCACGCCCGAAAGGCCGCCGAACAGGCTCGGGCCGCTCCAGGCGAACTGCGCGTAGTTCGACACCAGGCTGAACAGCAGCGTCAGACCGAGCAGATTGATGCTGCCCTGACGCGACTCGATGCGCCGCCCCAGCTCCCAGTACCACATGCCGTTCATGGCCAGGTGCAGGATGCCGAAGTGCAGCAGCATCGGCGTGAACAACCGCCACCACTGCCCCGCCGCGAGGCTGTCGGCCAGTGGTGTGAAGTGGATGTAATCACCCGCCACGCGGAAGTCGAGGAAGGTCAGCCAGCGCACGGTCTCAAGGTTGTCGCCCAGATACGTCAGGCCGCCAACCAGCAGGCTCAGCAGCAGGATGAACCCGGTAGCCTTGGCGTGCTTGAGTTGTTCGGCGAAGCTCGGACGCTTGAACGTCGGAGCCACCGGGATGTCCAGCTGTTGATCAGGATCACCGGCCGGGAAACGCTCGTACAGCGAACGCACGTCCTCGCTGATTTCCGACGGTGCCCACAGCACCTGCTCGCCCGCCTCTTCGCTGACCCGATGCGGCACCTGCATCCGTTGCAGCAGTTTGACGAAACCGCTCAGGTCCACCGCCAACGGCAGACGCAATACCGCTACCGCACTCATTGCAGCACCTCCGGCCGCTCGACATCGACCCAGACAAATTTATGCGGATCCAGGCGTGTTTCCTGATCCAGACGATAGGCCACCAGTTTGCCGTAGAGCACCGCGCTGTAATCGAGACACGCCAGGTTCGGGCGGATCGGCGCCGGTTTGCCGCTGCGCCAGTAGTGGCCGACGAACAGCAATGGCTCGTCGACGCCGTAGCGCAACAGGTTGTTTTTTTCGCTGGAGGTCAGCGGTTTCCGAGCCACCGGTTCCGGCAGCGCATCCGGCTGGAAGACGATGTCGCCGTAGGTTTTCGGGTCGTCTTCCCAGAATTTGGTGCGGAAGAACGAACGCACCAGACCGTCGCCGCTGGTCATGGTCAGGCCATCCGGCAGGCGCATGTCGGTGCCGCGCAACAGGCGATCGAACACTGTGCAGGCAAAGCTGCCGGGCACGGCCGAGGCCTGGAGAAAGTGTTCATCGATACGCGCATCGGGAAACAGCCCGCGCAACGGTTCGATCAGGCTGGCATCCCAACAGGCATGCACCACGCGGAACCGTCCGGCATCGACCACCAGCGGCAGCTCGTAGAACCAGTTGAGGAAGTCATGCCAGTCGCCGGGGTGATCTTCGAACTGGGTCAGGGTTTCGTGCAGCAGACGCGCATGGCGCGGCGTGTGCTCGCGCACGAACTGCTTGCCGCTGCCCGGAAGCGCTGGCGTGCTCCAGCCCAGTGCGTTGAATTCGTGGTTGCCCATGATGCACAGCGCCTGCCCGGCCTCGACCATGTCGTGGACGATGTGCAGCGCCTCGCGGATCCGCGGGCCACGGTCAATGATGTCGCCGACGAACACGGCCATGCGCGATGGATGCCGCCAGACCCCGCCCTGCTTGTGATAACCGAGTCGGTCAAGCAAGTGTTCCAGGGTCAGGGCGCATCCGTGCACGTCACCAATCAAGTCATAACTGCGCGCGGGATCGAGCATCAGTCGCCTCCACCACCCAACTTGCTGCCCCAGCCGAGCTTGGTCCGGCAGACTTCGTAGTAGTTGTGGTCGAGCGGGTGAATCAGCCGCAGCTTCTGTGCTTTTTTGCTGACGGTGATGGTGTCGCCCGGCGCGCAGGTGAAGTGGTTCTGCCCGTCGCAGGAGACCTGCGGGTAGATCTGCATGTTTTTCGACACGACGATTTTCAGCTCACTGTTGCCATCGACCACAATTGGCCGGCTCGACAACATATGGGGGTACATCGGCACAATCACAATGGCGTCGAGCTTGGGATGCATGATCGGCCCGCCGGCGGACAGCGCGTAAGCCGTGGAGCCGGTCGGGGTGGCGACGATCAGGCCGTCGGCCTTCTGGCTGCAGACGAACTGGCCGTCGATGTACAGCTCGAACTCGATCATCCGCGTCGATTTACCCGGGTGCAGCACCACGTCGTTCAGCGCGTCGCCCTGGCCGATGGCCTCGGCATGGCGACGAACTTCGGCTTGCAGCAGGAAGCGGTTTTCCACCAGATAATGGCCGTCGAGCACTTTGGCCACTTCGACTTCCAGCTCATCGGGACGAATGTCGGTCAGAAAGCCGAGGCTGCCACGGTTGATCCCGAGTACCGGAATATTGTGTTTGGCCAAGGCGCGAGCGGCGCCGAGCAGGCTGCCGTCACCGCCGACGACGATGACCATGTCGCAGACTTCGCCGAGCATCTTGCGCGACGAGGTCTGCAGGCCGTGGCCCGGCAGGACTTCGGCGATGGTGTCTTCGAGAATCACGTGCAGGTGACGATCGAGCAGAAAGCGTTTCAGTCGGCGGACGGTATCCAGCACCTGGGAACTGCCCAGGCGACCGATGATGCCGATATTACGAAATTGCTCCATGGGACCTCTGCGGACAATCGAAAACGCGAAAAACACGATTATGGGCGAAAGCCTGCGATAGACAAAATCCTTTCAGCCTCAAGGGTGCGCTCGTGTTTCAGGCTATGCTCGCAAGATGATCCTGTTTCCCGACCTGCTCCAGTTGCCACACCAATTACGCCATCCGGAAGTGCGTGATCTGGCGTGGGTGATTCTCGCCCCGCCGATGCTGGCGGCGACGCCGTGGCCACAGCGTCATCCGCTGGCCGGCAGCGACTGGGTGAGCGATCCGCAGCGCCTGGAGCGCTGGCTGCGGCAACTGGATCGCGAAAGTTATGGCTTGCTGCATTGGCTGTCCCAGGCCCGCACCCGGCGGCTGGGCCTGTATTACGAACGGTTGTGGCAGTTTGCCGTGGAGCATGCGCCGGGCATTGAGCTGATCGCCGCCAACCTGCCGATCCGCCGTGAGGGCCACACCCTCGGCGAACTGGACATGCTGTTGCGTGACCGCGACGGCGTGCATCACCTGGAACTGGCGATCAAGCTTTACCTCGGCCCGCAAAATGGCGACGGTCGTGACCCGGCGCAGTGGCTGGGGCCGGGTTGTCATGATCGACTGGATCGCAAACTGGCGCATCTGGCCGAGCATCAATTGCCGATCTCGGCGCGCCCGGAAAGCCGTGCGGCGCTGGCCACGCTGGATATCGAAGTGTTCAGTGCGCAGTTGTGGCTGGGCGGTTACCTGTTGTATCCGTGGCCCGGCCACGCCGAACCGCCGAAAGGTGCGCATCCGCAGCACTTGCGTGGCAGCTGGCTGCATCAGAAGGACTGGCCAGCCTTCGTCGCCCAGCGCCCGGCCGGACGCTGGCAACCCCTGCCCCGGCATGCGTGGCTGGCGCCAGCGCACTACCCGGCCGACCAGACCTGGAACCCGGAACACCTGCAGATGTGGCTGGACGCCCTGGAACCATTGGCCCCGGCGCAACTGATGGTGCGCCTGATCGAGAATGCACAGGGCGAATGGGAAGAGGCGGAGCGGTTGTTTCTGGTGTCGGATCTTTGGCCGAATGTGCCGGGCCAGGCTTAAGGCTTAAGGCTTAAGGCTTAAGGCTTCTGGCGCCTGAACCGGCCCTATCGCGAGCAGGCTCACTCCTACAGAGAAACGCATTCCAATGTAGGAGTGAGCCTGCTCGCGATAGGGGTTAACACGGTCTAAATGGATAACCGCAGAGCCAATGCCGCCAAGGTAATCAACAGCACCGGCACCGTCAGCACAATCCCCACCTTGAAGTAATATCCCCAGCCAATCCGGATATCCTTGCGCGCCAGCACATGCAGCCAGAGCAAGGTCGCCAGACTGCCGATCGGGGTGATCTTCGGCCCCAGGTCGCTGCCGATCACGTTGGCGTAAATCATCGCTTCCTTGACCACCCCGCTGGCCTGACTGGCGTCGATCGACAGCAGCCCGATCAGCACCGTCGGCAGGTTGTTCATGATCGACGACAACAGCGCCGTCAGCACCCCGGTGCCCAGCGCCGCGCCCCACACGCCATACCCGGCGAACACATCCAGCCAACCGGCCAGATACCCGGTCAGCCCGGCATTGCGCAGGCCATAAACCACCAGGTACATGCCCAGCGAGAAAATCACGATCTGCCACGGCGCTTCTTTCAGCACCTTGCGCGTGGAAATCTTGTGGCCCCGAGCGGCAATCGCCAGCAGCAGCGCGGCACAGACCGCCGAGATCGCGCTGATCGGAATGCCCAGTTGTTCGAGGAAGAAGCAACCGATCAACAGAATCACCAGCACCGCCCAACCGGCGTAGAACGTGGCTTTGTCGTGGATCGCCGTGTGCGGGTTTTCCAGCTGTTCAGGGTCGTAGGACTCGGGAATGTCGCGACGGAAGAACCACATCAACACGCCGAGCGTCGCGGCCACGCTGACGAAGTTGACGGGCACCATCACCGCCGCATAGCGG
Organism: Pseudomonas serboccidentalis; assembly: GCF_028830055.1. Classification (NCBI taxonomy): domain Bacteria; kingdom Pseudomonadati; phylum Pseudomonadota; class Gammaproteobacteria; order Pseudomonadales; family Pseudomonadaceae; genus Pseudomonas; species Pseudomonas serboccidentalis. The sequence goes on along the minus strand of NZ_CP101655.1, from coordinate 5,224,308 downwards.
TTGAAGCCGATATGGAAGAAGTCCGCCGAGACGATGTTGACCAGGTTCGACACCACCAGCGGCAGGCTCGCGGTGTCGGCAATGAAGCCGGCGCCCATGACGAACGCCAGGGTTGCCGCCGGCGAAAAGCGCAATGCCAGCAGCATCGAAATCACAATCGGTGTAAGGATCAACGCCGCGCCGTCATTGGCGAACAGCGCCGACACCAGCGCACCGAGCAGCACCATGTAGGCAAACAGCTTGCGCCCACTGCCCCGCCCCCAACGCGCCACGTGCAGCGCGGCCCAAGCAAAGAAACCGGCTTCGTCGAGCAGCAGACTGATGATAATCAGCGCCACGAAGGTGCCGGTGGCATTCCAGATGATCTGCCACACCAGCGCAATGTCACTCAGGTGGACCACGCCGAAGATCAATGCCAGCACGGCGCCGAGCGTTGCACTCCAGCCGACTCCGAGGCCTTTGGGTTGCCAGATGACAAGGGTAATGGTCAGCAGGAAGATCAGTGACGCAGCGAGCATTCGCGACAGCCTTAATAAATGGAAAATAAGCCAAACCACAAAACTGTGGGAGCGAGCTTGCTCACGAAAGCGGACTGTCAGTCACCAAAGGTGTGGCTGATGGCCCTTTCGCGAGCAAGCTCGCTCCCACAGGATCTCTGTTTTACCGCCGATCTGACCAGATTATTTTTTGTGTTGTTCGACAAATTTCCCATACGCATTGATGAAATTCTGCAGGAACGGCTTCACCGACTCGCTCAGCTTGCCCGCCTCGTCAAACGCCGAACCCGCGCCCCCCAGATACGCTTCCGGCTGCTGCATGCACGGCACATCGAGAAACACGAACGACTGGCGCAGATGCTGGTTGGCGCCAAAACCGCCAATGGCCCCCGGCGACGCGCTGATCACCGCCCCCGGTTTGCCGCCCCAGACGCTTTTGCCATAAGGTCGGGACCCCACGTCAATCGCATTCTTCAGTGGCGCCGGCACCGAGCGGTTATATTCGGGGGTGACAAACAGCACCGCGTCGGAAGAGCCCACTTGTTGGCGGAAAGTGCTGTAGGCTGCCGGCGGTGAATCGCCGTCGATGTCTTCGTTATAAAGTGGCAGATCGCCAATTTCGACAATCTTCAGCTTGAGGTTCGCCGGTGCCAGCTCGGCCAGCGCCAGTGCGACTTTGCGGTTGATCGATGCTTTGCGCAGGCTGCCGACGACTACAGCGACGTTGTAGACATTGCTCATGGAAGACTCTCGACTGTCCGTGGGAAGAGCCAGTAGTTATAGATGATTCGATGACGGTTTCACCAGTGAGCGAGGGAAATTCCTCCGCGCTGATTATTTTTTTCCTGTAGGAAAACTTACAGGGCTTGATGACGGTCTACCAAGCCGCAAATCAAGCGTTTTATCTCCAGAGGTTCTAAGCAGATGGCAGCAGTACTCGTCGGTCAGTTCCATGCAAGAGATGCGGAAGGCCGCGTTTATTCCGTGCATGAGTTCCAGGAATCCACCCCGTCGGCAGACGGTCTCACCGGCATGGAGCCTGTTACCAGCTACAAACTGGCGATTGGCGATCGCGTCAAAAAGCTCAGTGACAATGAGTTTTTGCTGGTTCAGTCGGACATCACCCTGATCCGTGAACCCGAGCCAATCGTCGCTCAATAACCGCGCGTTATGAGCAGAAGTCATATGCGCAGACTTGGGGTAGGATTCAGCCACTGACCCCACCTGCTGAACATGGACTTCACGCATGCGTTTACGTCATATCGAAGTGATTCAGGCGCTCTTGCAGACCGGTCACCTGGGCACTGCCGCCGAATGGCTGCAGTTGCCGGTGACCGAGGTCGAAGAGCGATTGCGCGAAGCCGAGAGTCAGTTGGGGTTCATGTTGTTCGCCAGCGTTCGCGGCCGGCTGCAATCGACGCCTGAAGCGCGGGCGCTGCAAGTCGAGATCGCTCACGTCTATGAAGCGCTGGAGCCGGTGCAGCGTCTGGCCAGCAGCCTCAAGCAATACCTCGCCCCGCCCCTGCGCATCATCGGCACCCCGCCGCTGGTGCAACACCTGCTGCCACAAAGCATCGCGCTGCTGCGTCGGCGTTTACCGGATGCCCCTTGTCGTCTGCTCAGCGCCGCCACGTGCGACATGGTGCGCAGCCTGCTGCTGCGCGAAAGCGATCTGGGCCTGAGCCTGCACGACCCCGAACACCCCGACATCCACGCCCAGCCGCTGGCCCACGGCAAGCTGCAATTGCTCGCGCCCCACGGCTGGCTGCAACCGAAGCAGAAGTATATCTCCCTGCAGGACCTGGCCGGCCAGGCGATGGTCGGCCTCGAAGGTCAGGATCCGCTGAGCCCGGCATTGGACAACAAGCTCCAGGCACTGCGCCCGGCACCCAGCATCCAGACCCGGGTGCAAACCCATCAGATGATGCGCAGCATGGTCGAGGCCGGAGAAGGCCTGGCCATCGTCGACCCGTTCACCGCCCTTGGCGCACGGGCCGGCGGACTGGATGTCTGCCCGTTGTCACCGGCGGTGCCGATCAGCCTGTATGCACTGACCTATCGACACAGCGCCACACCGGCGGCGATTCACACCCTGCTGTCGATCGTCACGGAACAAGCCGAGGCGTTGCTGGCGAGCTGAGGGGGTTTTCCAGCGGGTTATCGAACAGTCGATACCAGAACAGCGCGATTTCGGCGGTGTTCGGGTCAATACCGCGATAACGCAGATGGTCGACACCGCCAATCTCGTAACCGCAGCGTTCATACAGACGACAGGCGCCGAGGTTGTTGTTCTGGGTTTCGAGCATGATCCCCGGCAGCTTCTTCTTGCGACTCCAGAATTGCGCCACATCCAGCAACGCCTTGGCCACGCCATGTCGGCGCGCAGGCGCATGCACCGCCAGTTCATCGATGTGCGCGAAGCCGTTCCAGTTGGTGCTGATCACCAGATGACCCACCGGTTCGTCGTCCAGATAAGCCATGAAAATCGCGCTGTCGGCGGCGTCGCGATAGCTGCTGAACTCCTCGGGGTCGATGCCATAGCATTTGCGATACGGCACAATCGGCGTCACCACCCATTGCGCCACCGGCTGGCCGACCACCGCTGCGCCATACGCAGCCACCTCGAAACTGAAGTCACTGCCCCATATGTAAGCCGCAAAACCATCGTCGGCGACGCGCACCGACAGTCCTGGGTATTTCGGATTCATGACCGGTTGCATACTCGGAAAAGTCCTCATTCCTTGACGCAATCGACGGTGTACTGCCGTCCATTGCCTTCATCTTCATGTTGCAGTCCATGCACATCAGCGACAAAACCGGGGAAGCTGCTATCGAACGTGCGGGCAAACTTCAGGTAATCGATGATCGAGCGCGTCGACTCGGTAAAGCGTTCGCCGGGCATGATCAATGGAATGCCCGGCGGATACGGCACCAGCATCACCGCCGCAATCCGCCCCTCCAGCTCATCGATCGGCACCGCCTCGACCTCGCCGCGCACCAGATGATCGTAGGCATGCGCCGGTTTCATGGCGATTTCCGGCAGCACCGTGTACATGCGCTTGAGGTGTTTGGCGGTGGCATTGCTGCGGTAACAGGCGTGCAGTTGATCGCACAAATCCCGCAGGCCCATGCCGCGATAGCGTGCGGTGTCTTGCTGCGCGACACAGGGCAGGCAGCTCGCCAGACTGACGTTGGCGTCGTAACTGCGCTTGAATTCGAGTAACTCGGTGAGCAGCGTGCTCCACTTGCCCTTGGTGATGCCCATCGAGAACAGCACCAGAAATGAATACAGCCCGGTTTTCTCCACCACCAGCCCGCGCTCCCAGAGGAACTTGCTGACCACCGCCGCCGGGATGCCCTTCTCGCTCAGCGCGCCACCGGCATTCAAGCCGGGCATGACCAGGGTCACCTTGATCGGATCGAGCAGCACGTAGTCGTCGCTGACCTCGCCGAAGCCGTGCCAGTCGGCGTCCGGCTGCAACAGCCAGTCTTCGGTTTGTACGCGGTCGATGCCTTCGACGCCAGGTGGCTGCCAGATCGAAAACCACCAGTCATCCGCAGCGATGTGCTGGCGCAGATTGGCCAGCGCACGACGAAAACTCAGGGCTTCATCGAAGGTTTCCTGCAACAGCGAACGTCCGGCCGGGCCTTCCATCATCGCCGAGGCCACGTCCAGCGAGGCGATGATGCTGTATTGCGGCGAGGTCGAGATGTGCATCATGAACGCTTCATTGAAACGGTCACGGTCCAGTTGCCGCGCGCCGCCGTCCTGTACATGGATCATCGAGGCCTGGCTGAACGCGGCGAGCAGCTTGTGCGTGGAATGGGTGGTGAACACCAGCGGGCTGTCTGCCGTGCGCGAAGTGGCCATGCCATAGCGCCCGGCGAAGAACTCGTGAAACGCCGCGTAGGCATACCACGCTTCATCGAAATGCAGCACTTCGACGCTGTTGCCCAGGCTTTGCTTGATCAGCTCGGCGTTGTAACACAAGCCGTCGTAAGTCGAGTTGGTGACCACCGCCAGTTTGACTTTCGGCGCGCGCCCCTTGGTCAGGGGGCTGGCGTCGATCTTGGCCTGGATCGATTCGCGGCTGAATTCGCTCAGCGGAATCGGGCCGATGATCCCCAGTTCATTGCGCTCCGGGCACAGGTACAGCGGGATCGCCCCGGTCATGATGATCGCGTGCAACACCGATTTGTGGCAGTTGCGGTCCACCAGCACCAGGTCATCACGACCAACCATCGAGTGCCAGACGATCTTGTTGGCGGTCGAGGTGCCATTGATCACGAAGAAGGTGTGATCGGCGCCGAAATTGCGCGCCGCACGCTCTTCGGCTTCGGCCAACGGGCCGGTGTGATCAAGCAGTGAACCGAGCTCCGGCACCGATACCGACAAATCCGAACGCAGGGTGTTTTCGCCGAAAAACTGATGAAACGCCTGCCCCACCGGGCTCTTGTGATACGCCACGCCACCGCCATGACCGGGGGTGTGCCAGGAATAGTTGGAATCGGCGGTGTGCTGCACCAGTGCCTTGAAAAACGGTGGCAGCAGACCATCCAGATACTTGCGCGCCGCTCGCGCCACTTGCCGGGCCAGGAACGGCACGGTGTCTTCGAACAGATAAAGAATGCCGCGCAGTTGATTAAGCTCGGCCATGGCATCGGCCGGGGCGTTTTCCAGGGTGACCTGTTCGCCCAGGGCAAAGATCGGCAGATCCGGCGCCCGCACCCGGGCCAGACCGATCAGTTCGGCCATGTTCTGCAGCAAGTGCGAGTGGGTGCTGGCGTCTTCGGCAGCGATCAGCATGCACGCCAGACCATGATGGGTCGACGCCACCAACCGCCCTTCGGCGTAGTCGATGGCCGACACGATATTGAAACCTTCCTGCTCCAACTCCCGGGCGATGCCCCGGATCCGGTCACCGGCGACCGTGTCGGCCTTGATGTCGCGGTGGACGATCAACACCGGGAACTTCAAATCTTTGTACATGAGGCTCAGTGTCCTGAGGCGGCGGATCAATGTCTGCCAATGCACTCAGGGTAGAGGGTTGCAGCGAAAGTGGCGAGGGTGGCCAGTTGGCTTCATGCCACCAAAAACAAAAGATCGTCCGAACGCGGCCCAAACCTGCGGCAGCTCCTACAGGGATCGCATTCTTCTGTAGGAGCTGCCGCAGGCTGCGATCTTTTGATCTTCAGGCCTGGGCGTCAGCTTCCGCGATCTGCGTCCACAACGCAGGCCCCCCGGCGGATTTGGCGATGATCTCCAGCCGCACCAGGTGCGCCGCCAGTTCCTCTTCCGTCGCCCGAATGATCCGCGCAGGCTGACGATCGGCCGGCAGACGGCGGATTTCGGTGGCGGAGTTGTCCGCGCCGTCTCCCGTGCCATTACCGTCGGAGGCATTGCCGGCCAGTGACAGGCTGGTCTGGCCACCGGTCATGGTCAGGTAGACGTCGGCGAGAATTTCCGAGTCGAGCAAGGCGCCGTGCAGTTCACGGCCGGAGTTGTCGACGCCATAACGTTTGCACAAGGCGTCGAGGCTGTTGCGCTGCCCCGGGTGACGTTCCCGGGCCATCATCAGGGTGTCGAGGATGCTGCAGTGCTGCGTGATGTCAGCGCGATCGTGCTGCCCCATCAGGGCGAATTCGTTGTTGATGAAGCCAACGTCGAACGCCGCGTTATGGATGATCAGCTGCGCGCCGTTGATGAACTCGAAAAACTCGTCGGCCACCTCGGCGAAACGTGGCTTGCCGACGAGGAATTCGTTGGTGATGCCGTGAACGCCGATCGCGCCCTCGTCACTCTCGCGATCCGGTTGCAGGTAGACGTGAAAGTGCCGGCCCGTCAGGCGCCGACCGATCAGTTCGACACAGCCGATTTCAATGATCCGGTGACCATCGGTCACCGGCATGCCGGTGGTTTCGGTATCGAGTACAACGGATCTGGTGGCCATCAGTGTTCAATTCTCAACGGGGTCAATCGTGCAAAAGCGGCGATGTTAACACGCTCACTTCCAACCCTGTAGGAGCGGCCGCAGGCTGCGATCTTTTGAGCTTGCTTTTAAAAGGCAAAGTCAAAAGATCGCAGCCTTCGGCAGCTCCTACAGCGGGAGCATTCCAATTGTAGGAGTGAGCCTGCTCGCGATTGGGCGCACCACGGTGTACCGGCAAAATCAGCTCTGTTTGTAGCCGCGCACTTCATCCACGCCACGGTTAGCCAACTGGTCAGCCCGCTCGTTGCCGTGATGGCCAATGTGCCCGCGCACCCACTTCCAGGTGACCTTGTGCCGGTTGACCTGCTCGTCCAGCTCTTTCCACAGGTCCGCGTTTTTCACCGGCTCTTTCGCTGCGGTTTTCCAGCCGCGCTTTTTCCAGTTGGCCATCCACTCGTTGATGCCCTTCATCACGTATTGCGAGTCGGTGACCAGCAGTACTTCGCACGGGCGCTTCAAGGCTTCGAGGCCGCGGATCGCACCGAGCAGTTCCATGCGGTTGTTGGTGGTGTTGGCTTCGCCGCCCCACAGCTCCTTTTCGACGCCCTTGCACACCAGCAAGGCGCCCCAGCCGCCCGGGCCGGGGTTGCCCTTGCAGGCGCCGTCGGTGAACAGTTCTACGCTATCGACGCTTTCGCTCATGCCACTCTATCCAGAAAAATGCCTGGCCCCGTCAATCGCGGATCGACGATGGCCGCGGCCGGAGCAGGTCCGGCCACTATAAAAAGAAGGTTTACGGTTCGATTCGACGACGGTTGACCTTGGCCATCGGCAGCGGAATCAGCTTGCCCATCGGCTCGCGGCGCTGCTGGCGCACCGGACGCAGGCCGACCACGATCTTGCGCGCGACCAATAAATAGAAGCCACCACCCGACAATTGCCAGTCACCGGCCTTGCGTTCCCAGCCGGCCAGTCGGGCCTGCCACTTGGGCGACGCGAGCGGCGGACGATAGCACCCGAAGCGGCGTTTCTCCAGCGCAAAGCCCAGCAGGTTGAGCCAGTCGGCCACCCGCGACGGCGAGATGCAGCGCGCCTGGCGCAAGGCGTCATGGGCAAAGACGTGACGCAGGCCCCAGGTGCTCCAGGGGTTGATACCGATGATCAGCAGATGCCCGCCGGGGCGCACGCTGCTCGCCGCTTCACGCAGCAAACCGTGGGGCGACAGGCAGAAATCCAGACCATGCTGCAACACCACCACGTCGGCGGCGTGCTCGCTCAGCGGCCAGGCCTGCTCCTCGCAGACGATCTCGACCCCCGGCAACGGCGCACCGAGGCGTACATTGCGCTGCACCTGCGGCGCCGACGGCGGGGGCTGGGCCGATGGCCCGTAATGCACCAGATAGCCACCGAAGAAGCGGCCCAACTCGTCTTCGAGCACGCGCCGTTCTTCATCCAGCAGAAATTGCCCGAGCGGGCCGGCCAGCCATTCACGGGCCGCGCCGATCAACGCCAGCCAGTCGGGATCGGCCTGAGCGAATGCTTTATCGGTCATGTCATTCTCCAACGCCGCTAGAAGCTCTAAGATGCGCCAATGTTTTCCGCTTGGCGAATTCCTCCGATGATACAGATCAGTGCCCTGCCCGCGTTCACCGACAACTACATCTGGTTGTTACAGGATCACCGCAGCCATCGCTGCGCCGTGGTCGACCCGGGCGATGCGGCGCCCGTGCAAGCGTGGCTCGACGCCCATCCGGACTGGGTGCTGAGTGACATTCTGATCACCCATCACCACCACGATCACGTCGGCGGCGTCGAACGCCTCAAAGCCGCGACCGGCGCCAAGGTCTACGGCCCGGCCAACGAGAACATTCCGGGGCGCGACGTGGCGCTCAAAGACAACGACACGGTCAGCGTCCTCGGTTGGGATTTCGCTGTCTATGCGGTGCCCGGTCACACCTTGGGCCACATCGCCTATTACCACCACGGCCTGCTGTTTTGTGGTGACACGCTGTTCGCCGCCGGGTGCGGACGTCTGTTCGAAGGCACCCCGGAGCAGATGCACCACTCGCTCAGCCGACTCGCCGCCCTGCCCGAGGATACGCTGGTGTATTGCACCCATGAATACACCCTGAGCAACCTGAAGTTTGCCGCCGCCGTCGAGCCGTCCAACCTGGACATCGCCGCCCGTCTGAAAGAGGTCAGCGAAAAACGCGAGAAAGGCGTGATGACCCTGCCCTCGACCCTGGCCCTGGAAAAGCTCACAAATCCGTTTTTACGCACCTCTGAAACATTAGTTACACAAAAAGTGGACGAACGGGCAGGCGCTCAAAACCGGGCGCCGAGTGAGGTTTTTGCGGCTCTGCGGGCCTGGAAAGATACGTTCTAAGTGACTCACCCCTTGGTACAAAAATTCTGAATGGTTGACCGCAAGGGGTGCGCTTTCTAGAATCCCCCGACATTTTTGCCCGGAACTTACTTCCAGCCAATGTCGTCATCCATACGTAAGTCCGTCAATTCAGACACGTTGACCCGCCTGGCCCAAGCCATCGCGGTGGCTGTGTCCGCCACGTTGGCGGGCTGCTCCAGCCATGCTCCGCAGTCTGAAGCGAGCCATACGCCGAACATTGCTGCGCGAGCCAAGCAGAAGCCGATCTGGCTGAGCGAAAAGCCGAGCCCGCAGGTGCCTCAGGACATCTGGGAGCGCATGCGCGGTGGTTTCCAGTTGCAGGACGGTCTGGGCGTGAACCCGCGCATCGAACAACAGCGCCTGTGGTTTGCCAGCAACCCGTCCTTTCTCGAGAACGCCGGCGAACGCGGCAGTCTCTACATTCATTACATCGTCGAGCGTCTTGAAGAGCGCAACATGCCGCTGGAGCTGGCCCTGCTGCCAGTGATCGAGAGCGCCTACAACCCGATGGCCTATTCCCGGTCCGACGCGTCGGGCCTGTGGCAGTTCATCCCGTCCACCGGCCGCTACTACAACCTGCGCCAGACCCGCTTTTATGATGGCCGTCGCGACATCACCGCTTCGACCACCGCCGCGATGGATTACCTGACCCGTCTGCACGACATGTTCAACGGGGACTGGCTGCTGGCCCTGGCGGCCTACAACGCCGGTGAAGGCACCGTCAGCCGCGCCATCGAGCGCAACGAAAAGCTCGGCCTGCCGACCGACTACTGGAACCTGTCGTCGTTGCCGGCGGAAACCCAGGCGTACGTGCCAAAACTGCTGGCGTTGTCACAAGTGGTGCTGGCCCCGGAAGCCTACGGGGTTAACCTCAACCCGATCGCCAACGAACCGTATTTCCAGGTCGTCGAAATCAACCAGCGCATGGACCTGTCCAAGGTCGCGGCGGTGGCCAACATCGACGAAGACGAGTTGTTCCAGCTCAACCCGGCGTTCAAGCAGCGCACCACCGTCGACGGCCCGCAGCATCTGCTGGTGCCGACGTCCAAGGCACAACTGCTGACCGCCAGCCTGCAGACCATGCGGCCTGAAGAGCTGATCAGCCCGCGTTCGCTGAAGCCAGTGTTCGACGGCGCCGACCCGACCGAAGTGGCGCAGCTCAAGCGCGCCTACCGGGTCAAACGCGGTGACAACCTCGGCTCCATCGCCAAGGCCAACAAGGTCGAAGTGAAGGATCTGCAGCGCTGGAACAAGCTGACCGGCAAAAACCTCAAGGTCGGCCAGACCCTGGTCATGCAGGACACCACCAAGCGCAGCCCGGCACGCAAGTCCGGCCGGGTCAACACGGTGATCGCCGCCAACAGCAAGAGCAAAGGCAAGGCCGACAGCCAGCAGCAGACCCAGTACAAGGTCAAGCGTGGCGACACTCTGTACGTGGTGGCCAAGCGTTTCAACGTCGAGATGCAGCATCTCAAGCGCTGGAATCCGGGTGCCGGCAAGGCCCTCAAGCCTGGGCAGATGCTCACGGTTTATTCGCCGCACTGATTTGAAATCAAAAGATCGCAGCCTCCGGCAGCGCCTACATTGATCCCTGTAGGAGCTGCCGGAGGCTGCGATCTTTTTTGCGCATTAACAGCGCATTAACCCGCTATCTTTTTCCTGTCCAGACAAGCTGTTACTGTACGGCCCACAAAGCCCAAGCCGCCTGGATCGGATCTGACTTGAAGCGTCCCCTCCTCCTGCTCCTGATCAGCCTGGCCTTGAGCTCACCCGCAAGCGCGACGATTACCGAAAGTCACGGTTATGCGCAGTTCGGCACGCTCAAGTACCCGGCCAGATTTACCCACTTCGACTGGGTCAACCCGCAAGCGCCCAAGGGCGGTACGTTGCGGGTGATGGCGTTCGGCACCTTCGATACGGTCAATCCGTACACGTTCAAGGGCACCAGCCCGGTCACTACAGCGAATTTCCTGCAGTACGGCATCAACGAGCTGAACGAGCCGCTGATGGTCGGCACCGGTCAGTATTCGCCGTCCGGTGATGAACCGGCATCGAGCTATGGCCTGATCGCACAATCGGTGGAGTACAGCGAAGATCGCAGCTGGGTGGTGTTCAATCTGCACCCGGAGGCGCGGTTTCACGATGGCACGCCGATCACTGCCTACGACGTGGCGTTCTCCTATCGGTTGCTGCTCAAGGAAGGCCATCCGCTGTACCGCACCGCCCTGCAGGAAGTCTCGCGGGTCGACATCCTCAACCCGCAGCGCATTCGCTTCGTGATGAAGCGCTCGGGCAATCCGCTGCTGATCCTGCGTCTGGGCGAGTTGCCGGTGCTGCCGCAGCATTACTGGAAAGGTCGCGACTTCAAGGCCACCACCTTCGAACCCCCGCTGGGCAGCGGGCCGTACCGCATCACCTCGGTGACGCCGGGGCGGCAACTGATCTTCGAGCGGGTCAAGGATTACTGGGGCAAGGACCTGCCGGTCAATCGCGGCAAGTACAACTTCGATCGCATGGAAGTCGAGTTCTACCGCGACAGCGACGTCGCCTTCGAAGCGTTCAAAGCGGGTGAATTCGACATTTACATCGAACATCAGGCGAAGAACTGGGCCAACGGCTACAACTTCCCGGCCGTACGCCGTGGCGAGGTGATCAAGGCGCAGATCCCGCACCAGATCCCGACACAGAGCCAGGGCCTGTTCATGAACACCCGGCGCGCGACCTTCAGCGACGTCAAGGTCCGCGAAGCGCTGGGCCTGATGTTCGACTTCGAATGGACCAATCGCGCGCTGTTCAGCGATGCCTACAAACGCACGACCAGTTACTACCCCAACAGTGAATTCACCACCTCCGGCCTGCCGGTCGGGCATGAATGGCTGATGCTCAAGCCGTACAAGGAGCAACTGCCGGCCAAGCTGTTCACCGAGCCGTTCACCCTGCCGAAAACCGACGGGCGCGGCATTCCCCGGGAAACCATGCGCAAGGCATTGGCATTGCTCGCCGAAGCAGGCTGGAAGCTCAACGGTCAGCGCCTGCAAAACGCTGACGGCCAACCGCTGCGGTTTGAGCTGCTATTGGTCAATCCGAACCTGGAGCGCCTTTACCAGCCGTACATCGAGAACCTCAACAGCATCGGCATCGACGCGCGCCTGCGCACCGTGGATCGGGCGCAGTACAAACAGCGCCTTGATCAATTTGATTTTGACATGATCTCGATGACGCTCAACCAGACCCTCAGCCCAGGGCTTGAGCAGTGGCAGTACTTCCACTCCAGCCAGGTGAACGTCAAGGGCAGCAAGAACTACGCCGGCATCGCCAACCCGGTGGTCGATCACCTGCTCGAACAATTGCTCGCCGCGCAAACCCGCGATGAACAAGTCGCCGCCGGCAAGGCGCTCGACCGCGTGCTGCTGTGGCAGCACTACAGCATTCCCAACTGGTACCTCAATTATCACCGACTGGCCTACCGCAACCGGCTGGCCTTCGTCACCACGCCGCCCTACACCCTGGGCCTGAGCGCGTGGTGGCTGAAATCTTCGGAGAAAGATCAATGACACCGATCCGCGCCCTGCTCGTGCAGGCCAGCGGTCTGCTGTTCGCCGGGCTGGCCTGCGCCGCCCCGCAACACGCCGTGACCCTGTACAACGAACCGCCGAAATACCCGGCCGATTTCAAGCAGTTCGACTATGTGAACCCCGACGCGCCCAAGGGCGGAATCTTCCGCCAGGCCGGGTTCGGCGGTTTCGACAGCCTCAACCCGTTCATCAGCAAAGGCGTGCCGGCCGATGACGTCGGGCAGATCTACGACACCCTGACCAAGCACAGCCTCGACGAGCCGTTCACCGAATACGGCCTGATCGCCAGCAAGATCGAAAAGGCTCCGGACAACAGTTGGGTGCGTTTCTACCTGCGCCCGGAAGCGCGCTTTCATGACGGCCACCCGGTGCGCGCAGAAGACGTGGTGTTCAGCTTCCAGACCCTGACCAAGGACGGCTCGCCGCTGTTTCGCGGTTACTACAGCGACGTCGACGAAGTCATCGCCGAAGACCCGCTCAAGGTGCTGTTCAAATTCAAGCACACCAACAATCGCGAGTTGCCGCTGATCCTCGGCCAGTTGCCGGTGTTGCCGAAACACTGGTGGGCCAATCGCGATTTCACCAAGGGCAACCTGGAAATTCCGTTGGGCAGCGGCCCGTACAAGGTCGCCGAAGTGAAGGCCGGGCGCTCGGTGCGCTATGAGCGGGTCAAGGACTACTGGGGCAAGGACCTGCCGGTCAATCGCGGCTTCTACAACTTCGACGTGATGACCACCGATTACTACCGCGACAACACCGTCGCCCTTGAAGCGCTGAAGGCCGGCCAGTTCGATTACTGGCTGGAAATGACCGCGAAAAACTGGGCCAACGCCTACAACATTCCGGCGGTCACCGAAGGCCGGCTGATCAAGGAACAGATCACCAACGGCAACCCGACCGGCATGCAGGGTTTCGTCTACAACCTGCGCCGCCCGGTGTTCCAGGACGTGCGGGTGCGTCAGGCGCTGAGCCTGCTGCTCGACTTCGAATGGACCAACAAGCAACTGTTCAACGGCGCCTACATCCGCACCCGCAGTTACTTCGAAAACTCGGAAATGGCCGCCACCGGCCTGCCGGACGCCGAGCAACGGGCGATCCTCGAGCCGTTTCGCAGCCAGCTCCCGGCGCAGGTGTTCAGCGAAGCTTTCGAGAACCCGAAGACCGACGCCAGCGGCATGATCCGCGCCCAGCAACGCGAGGCCTATCAGTTGCTGCAAGAGGCCGGCTGGAAGATCGTCGACGACAAAATGGTCGACGCCAACGGCAAACCGGTGGTCATCGAGTTCCTGCTGGCGCAGACCGAATTCGAACGCGTGCTGTTGCCGTTCAAGCGTAACCTCGCCGACCTCGGCATCGACCTGGTGATCCGCCGCGTCGACGTTTCGCAGTACATCAACCGCGTGCGTTCGCGGGACTTCGACATGATCGTCGGCAGCTTCCCGCAATCCAACTCGCCGGGTAACGAGCAACGCGAATTCTGGATGAGCGCCGCCGCCGACAAACCGAGCAGCCGCAACACCATGGGCCTGAAGGATCCGATCGTCGATCACTTGGTGGAAAGCCTGATCAACGCCGATTCGCGCAACAGCCTGGTGGCCCACGCCCGGGCGCTGGATCGGGTGCTGCAATGGGGTTACTACGTGATCCCCAACTGGCACATCAAGACCTGGCGCGTGGCCTACTGGAACCACATCGGCCACCCGAAAGTCTCCCCCAAATACGACATCGGGATTAACACCTGGTGGGTCAAGCCCGACGCGAAACCCGCCATAGAAGTCGAAACCAAACTGCAAGCCGACCCTGTGGGCACGGAGTAATCAGATGCTGGCGTATATTTTTCGGCGACTGCTGCTGATCATCCCGACCCTGTTCGGCATCCTGCTGATCAATTTCGTGATCATCCAGGCCGCGCCCGGCGGCCCGGTGGAACAGATGATCGCCAAGCTCGAAGGCTTCGAGGGCGCCACCAGCCGCATCGCAGGTGGCGGTGCCGAGGTCTCGGTGGCAGGTTCGTCGTATCGCGGCGCGCAAGGCCTGGACCCGGCGCTGATCAAGGAAATCGAGCACATGTACGGGTTCGACAAATCGGCCCCGGAACGCCTGTGGATCATGGTCAAGAACTACGCGCAGCTGGATTTCGGCGACAGCTTCTTCCGCGATGCCAAGGTCATCGATCTGATCAAGGAAAAGATGCCGGTGTCGATTTCGCTGGGGCTGTGGAGCACGCTGATCATGTACCTGGTGTCGATCCCGCTGGGGATCGCCAAGGCGACGCGACACGGCAGCCATTTCGACGTCTGGACCAGTTCGGCGATCATCATCGGCTACGCGATTCCGGCATTCCTGTTTGCGATCCTGCTGATCGTGGTGTTTGCCGGTGGCAGTTATCTGGACTGGTTCCCGTTGCGCGGCCTGACCTCGAACAACTTCGATCAGCTGAGCCTGGGCGGCAAGATTCTCGATTACTTCTGGCACCTGGCGCTGCCGGTGACGGCGCTGGTGATCGGCAACTTCGCGACCATGACCCTGCTGACCAAAAACAGCTTCCTCGACGAGATCAACAAGCAATACGTGGTCACCGCCAAGGCCAAGGGCCTGACGCGCAATCGCGTGCTCTACGGCCACGTGTTCCGCAACGCCATGCTGCTGGTGATTGCCGGTTTCCCGTCGGCGTTTATCGGCATTTTCTTCACCGGCTCGTTGCTGGTGGAAGTGATCTTCTCCCTCGACGGCCTCGGCCTGATGAGTTTCGAAGCGGCGATCAACCGCGATTACCCGGTGGTTTTCGGCACCCTGTTCATCTTCACCCTGCTGGGGCTGGTAGTGAAACTGATCGGCGACCTCACCTACACCCTGGTCGATCCGCGCATCGACTTCGCCAGCCGGGAGCATTGAGATGAACCTGTCCCCTCTCAACCGCCGCCGGTTCGAACTGTTCAAAGCCAACAAGCGTGGCTGGTGGTCGCTGTGGCTGTTCCTGATCCTGTTCGGGCTGAGCCTGGGTGCCGAGCTGATCGCCAACGATAAGCCGCTGGTGGTGCATTACGACAACCATTGGTACTTCCCGGCGATCAAGCGCTACCCGGAGACCACCTTCGGCGGCGAATTCCCGCTGGAAGCCAACTACAAGAGCCCGTACATCCGCGAACTGCTCAAGGCCAAGGATGCGTGGGTGTTGTGGGCGCCGATCCCCTACAACTACCAGAGCATCAACTACGACCTGAAAGTCCCGGCCCCGGCCCCGCCCTCGGCGGACAACCTGCTGGGCACCGACGATCAGGGTCGCGATGTGCTGGCGCGGGTGATCTACGGCTTCCGCATTTCCGTACTGTTCGCGCTGACGCTGACCGTGCTCAGCTCGATCATCGGTGTGATTGCCGGCGCCCTGCAGGGCTTCTATGGCGGCTGGGTCGATCTCGCCGGGCAGCGCTTTCTGGAGATCTGGTCGGGGTTGCCGGTGCTGTACCTGCTGATCATTCTCGCCAGTTTCGTCCAGCCGAATTTCTGGTGGTTGCTGGGGATCATGCTGCTGTTCTCGTGGATGAGCCTGGTGGACGTGGTGCGCGCCGAATTCCTGCGCGGGCGTAACCTCGAATACGTGCGCGCGGCACGGGCGCTGGGCATGCAGAACGGCGCGATCATGTTCCGCCACATCCTGCCCAACGCCATGGTCTCGACCATGACCTTCATGCCGTTCATTCTTACCGGCGCCATCGGCACCCTCACCGCGCTGGATTTCCTCGGCTTCGGCTTGCCGGCCGGCAGTCCGTCACTGGGTGAACTGGTGGCCCAGGGCAAATCCAACCTGCAAGCGCCGTGGCTGGGCATGAGCGCGTTTGCCGTGCTGGCATTGATGTTGAGCCTGCTGGTGTTTATCGGCGAGTCCGCTCGCGATGCCTTCGACCCGAGGAAGTGAAATGAATCAGGACAATCTGATCGAAGTGCGCGACCTGGCCGTCGAATTCGGCCTCAACGAGCGGCGGCTCCGGGTGGTCGAGGGCGTGAGCTTCGACATCAAACGCGGCGAAACCCTGGCGCTGGTCGGCGAGTCCGGCTCGGGCAAGTCGGTGACCGCGCACTCGATCCTGCGTCTGCTGCCCTACCCGCTGGCCCGGCATCCGGCCGGCAGCATCAACTATGCCGGGCAGAACCTGCTGGGCCTGAGCGAAAAAACCATCCGGCACATTCGCGGCAACCGCATCGCGATGATCTTTCAGGAGCCGATGACCTCGCTCAATCCACTGCACTCGATCGAGAAGCAGATCAACGAGATCCTCGGCATCCACAAGGGCCTGAGCGGCAAAGTCGCGACCCGACGCACCCTGGAGCTGCTGGAGATGGTCGGCATCCCCGAGCCGCACAAGCGCCTCAAGGCCCTGCCCCACGAATTGTCCGGCGGCCAGCGCCAGCGCGTGATGATCGCCATGGCCCTGGCCAACGAACCTGAACTGCTGATCGCCGACGAGCCGACCACTGCACTGGACGTGACCGTTCAGCTGAAAATCCTCGATTTGCTCAAGGAACTTCAGGCTCGATTGGGCATGTCGCTGCTACTGATCAGTCACGATTTGAACCTGGTGCGAAGAATTGCGCATCGCGTATGTGTCATGCAGCGCGGTTGCATCGTCGAACAGGCATCGTGTGAAGAGCTGTTCCGTTCGCCGCAGCATCCGTACACTCGGGAGTTGCTCGGCGCGGAGCCCAGTGGAGGCCCGGCGACCAATAAAATCGGGGCGCCGCTGCTCGAAGTCGAGAACCTGAAAGTCTGGTTCCCGATCAAGAAAGGCCTGCTCAAACGCACGGTGGATTACGTCAAGGCAGTGGACGGCATCAATTTCAGCCTGCCTCAGGGTCAGACCCTGGGGATCGTGGGGGAAAGCGGTTCCGGCAAATCCACGCTGGGTCTGGCGATTTTGCGGCTGATCGGCAGCAAAGGCGCCATTCGCTTTGAAGGCAAGCAGCTAGACTGCCTGACGCAGAACGAGGTTCGCCCGTTACGTCGGGAGATGCAGGTGGTGTTTCAGGACCCGTTCGGCAGCCTGAGCCCGCGCATGTGCGTCAGCGACATCGTTGGCGAAGGCCTGCGGATTCACAGGATGGGCACCGCCGCCGAGCAGGAAGCGGCGATTATTGCGGCATTGAAGGAGGTAGGTCTGGATCCGGAAACCCGGCACCGCTACCCCCACGAATTTTCCGGTGGGCAACGGCAACGTATCGCCATTGCCCGGGCCTTGGTGCTCAAACCGGCGCTGATCCTGCTGGACGAGCCGACGTCGGCGCTCGACCGGACGGTGCAGCGGCAAGTGGTGGAGCTGTTGCGTTCACTGCAAGCCAAGTACAACCTGACGTATTTGTTCATCAGCCATGACCTGGCTGTCGTCAAAGCGCTGAGCCACCAGTTGATGGTGGTCAAGCATGGCCAAGTGGTCGAACAGGGAGCGGCGCAAGAGATCTTTGCCGCCCCCAAACATCCGTATACACAGCAGTTGCTGGAAGCCGCTTTTTTGGCACCAGCCACTGCGCAATAACCTGAAAGAGGAGCAACACATGGGTTTTCTCGCCGGTAAGCGCGTACTGATCGTCGGTGTCGCCAGCAAGCTGTCCATCGCATCCGGCATCGCTGCCGCCATGCATCGCGAGGGCGCTGAGCTTGCCTTCACTTATCAGAACGACAAACTCAAGGGTCGCGTTGAAGAGTTCGCACAGGGCTGGGGTTCGAGCCCTGAGCTGTGCTTCCCGTGCGACGTGGCCAGCGATGAAGAAATCGCCAAGGTCTTCGAAGAACTGAGCAAGAAGTGGGACGGCCTGGACTGCATCGTGCACTCCGTCGGCTTCGCCCCGGGCGACCAACTGGACGGCGACTTCACCGAAGCCACCACCCGTGAAGGTTTCCGCATCGCTCACGACATCAGCGCCTACAGCTTCGTGGCCCTGGCCAAGGCTGGCCGCGAAATGATGAAAGGCCGCAACGGCAGCCTGCTGACCCTGTCGTACCTGGGCGCCGAGCGCACCATGCCGAACTACAACGTAATGGGCATGGCCAAGGCTTCGCTGGAAGCTGGCGTGCGTTACCTGGCCGGTTCCCTGGGCCCGGACGGCACCCGCGTCAACTGCGTATCGGCTGGCCCGATCCGCACCCTGGCCGCCTCGGGCATCAAGAACTTCCGCAAGATGCTGGCCGCCAACGAAGCGCAAACCCCGTTGCGCCGCAACGTCACCATCGAAGAAGTCGGCAACGCCGGCGCCTTCCTGTGCTCCGACCTGGCGTCGGGCATCAGCGGTGAAATCATGTACGTGGACGGCGGCTTCAACACCACTGCCATGGGCAACATCGAAGAGTAATCTTCGGTTAGCCAATAAAAAACCCGTCTCTTATGGCGGGTTTTTTATTGGGTTCAACATCAAAAGATCGCAGCCTTCGGCAGCTCCTACATGATTAAGTCCGCATGCACCTCCCCTGTAGGAGCTGCCGAAGGCTGCGATCCTCTGATCTTCAGAGCAAACAATCGGCAAACAGTTTTTGAATCGGCTGACTGCGCTGGCTGTACCGCTGCAACAAGACCATCTCGCGGTAAAACGTCAGCTCACCCAATTCAATCACCCTGACCTGCAGCGGATGCTCCAGCCACAACCCGGCCTTGGGCAACAACGAAACACCCAGCCCCGACTCGACCATTTTCACGATCGCTTCCAGTTCATCCAACTCCAGCGCTACGTTGACCTCGATCCGCTGTTCGCGCAGAAACCGCGTCACCAGCCGACCGCCAAATGAATTGCGGTCATAGCGCACCTGCGGCTGTTCGGCGAGCAGGCGCAATGGATCGTCGCCCTCGACCTGCAGCGGCACGATCAGCACGAACGGCTCGCGACGAATCACCTGCGCCGACAGTTCCTTGGGCAGCTCGAACGGCGGCTTGATCATGATCGCCAGATCCACCTCACCGGCATCGACCTGACTCAGCAGGTTCAGCGACACCCCCGGCACCAGTTTCGGCTCCAGCCCCGGTGCCTGTTGACGCAAGCGCAACAGCGCCTGTGGCAGCAGCCCGGTTTGCGCGGTGGCTACCGCACCGATTTTCAGCTCGCCACGAAACTCACTGACGTCCTCGCTCACCGCCATGCGGCTGAAGATCGCGAGCATTTCCTGGGCCATCGGCAAGGCGCGCTGCCCCGCCGGATTGAGCGTTGCCTGGCGGCCGGTGCGGTCGAACAGACGAATGCCCAAGGCCTGTTCGAGATTGCGGATCTGCGCACTGACCGCCGACTGCGTCAGGCCAATGTGCAACCCCGCGGCGGCAAACGTGCCGTGGCGTGCGACGGCGAGAAAGGTCTTGAGTTCACGCAGCATGCGGCACCTCGATTGATCGAAATAATTTGAGCTCGGCGCAAAAACTATCGTCTTTCAATCACATTTCACAGCACTAAACTCAATCCACTTTCCCTGATCGAGCATTGCGCCATGCCGTTAAGCCCTTTCCATCTGGCCATCCCCGTCTATGACCTGGCCGCCGCACGCCACTTTTACCGCGAAGTCTTCGGGCTGGAGGAAGGTCGCTCCAGCGCGCACTGGGTCGACTTCAACTTCTTCGGCCACCAACTGGTGATTCATCTGGCACCGAAAAATGCCTCTCAGGAAGCCGCGCACACCAATGCCGTGGACGGGCATGACGTGCCGGTGCCGCATTTCGGTGTGGTGCTGGGGATGGCGCAATGGCAGGCACTGGCCGAACGCCTGACATCGCTGGGCACGCAGTTCGTGATCGAGCCGGGGATTCGCTTTCAGGGATTGGTGGGCGAACAGGCGACGATGTTTCTGTTTGACCCGTGCGGCAATGCGCTGGAGTTCAAGGCGTTCAAGGACATTGGGCAGTTGTTTGCCAAGTAGATTGTCCTGGCTCCATATCCTTCCCTGTAAGAGTGAGGCTGCTCGCGATAGCGGTGGTTCATAGACATCAATGCTGACTGACATGAAGCCATCGCGAGCAGGCTCACACCGTCAACTCCCGGCCACCGGGCACGGCCCACCGGCATCCGCCCAGAGCTTGAACTGGCTCACAAAGATGTCGTGCGGTACCGGCACCGGCGTGCGCCCTGCCCCGGGATTCCAGCCCCACAGCACCAGTTTGTCGTCGCTGACGTGCTTGATCAGCGCGGCGAAATCACGGTCACCGTTGCTGGAGCGGTCCTTGATCATTGCGCACAACTTGTCGGGCGGCAGGCCGATCCAGGCCATCTTGTGCGCCGCTGGCGGCAGGCTCCAGTGCGGCGCCCCCGGTGGCGCGTGCGGGCCGTAACTGGCCGGCGGGTTGCTCTCGGCGTGGCAGGTGGCGCAGGGCAAACCGGCGGCGCCCTTGCCGTCCATGCCGCGCACCACGTTCATCGCGTGCGGGGTTCCGGCGTCGAATTGCAGCGGCGAATCACCGGGAATGTGACAGTTCTGGCAACGCGGGCTCTGGAACACTTTCTGCACCGTGCCGAACGCCTTGAGCGCTTCCTGATCATCGGCGAACAGATCCGAGGCGTAGCCACCCAGCCCCAGCAAAATCACCGTGCCCAACAGCAGATGTCGTTTCATCTCACACCCCCGACAGTTGCAGTGGCAGTTCACGCAGGCGTTGCCCGGTCAGTGCATACACCGCATTGGCCACCGCCGGCGCGGTGGGCGGGACGCCGGCCTCGCCGATGCCCCCGGGTTTGTCGCTGCTGGGCACGATGTGCACTTCCACCCGCGGCATCTCGTTGAGCCGCAGCACCTGATAATCGTGATAGTTGGATTGCACGACCATGCCGTTCTTCACGGTCAGTTTGCTGTGCAGCGCCATGCCCAGGCCAAAGGTGATGCACGATTCCATCTGCGCCGCGATGCTCTGCGGGTTGACCGCAATCCCGCAGTCCACCGCACACACCACGCGGTGCACGCGGATCGCCAGATTGTCCTGCGAGACTTCCGCCACCTGCGCCACATAACTGCCGAACGATTCGTGCACCGCCACGCCCAAGGCATGCCCGTCCGGCAGCGGCGCGGTCCAGTCAGCCTTCTCCACCGCCAGATTCAGCACGCCCAGATGCCGTGGATGCTCCTTGAGCAGCGTGCGTCGGTACTCCACCGGGTCCTTGCCCGCCGCCGTGGCCATTTCATCGATCAGCGACTCCATGACGAACGCGGTGTGGCTATGCCCCACCGAACGCAGCCACAACACATTGATTCCGGTCTGCGGTGAATGCAGCGCCACCTGCTGATGAGCCAGGCCCTTGAGATACGGGCTGTCGGCCACGCCTTCGACCGAAGTCGCGTCGATGCCGTTCTTGACCATGGTCTGTTCAAGCAGGGTGCCGGCCATGATCGATTGGCCGACCAGCACATGCTGCCAGCTCAGCGGCATGCCCTGCCCGTCCAGGCCAATACGCGCCTGATGCAGGAACATCGAGCGGTAATAACCGCCACGAATATCATCCTCACGGGACCATACGGTTTTCACTGGCGCGCCGGCGGCTTTCGCCACTTGCACCGCTTCGGCCACGAAGTCCGAGGTCGGATTGGCCCGACGCCCGAAACCACCGCCGAGAAACTCGGTGTGAATCTCCACCTGCTCGGGTTTGAGCCCGGTGATCTTGCCGGCGATCATCTGGTCGAGGGTCTGGAATTGCGTGCCGGTCCAGATCTCGCACTTCTCGGTGCTGATCTTCACCGTGCAGTTGAGGGGTTCCATCGGCGCGTGGGCCAGATACGGCACGCTGTACTCGACGTCGATTTTCTTCGCTGCCTTGTCGAAGTTGGCCTTGGGGTCCCCGGTCTGAGCGGCCGACGTGCCCGGCGTTGCCGCCAGTTTGCGGAAACTGTCGAGCAGGCCCTGGCTGCTCAGGTCCGCGTGCGGCCCCATGTCCCAATCGACTTTCAACGCATCGCGACCCAGTTTCGCCGCCCAATAATGCTCGGCGATCACCGCCACTCCGGTTGGCACCTGCACCACTTTGTGCACGCCGGGCACCGCCAGCGCCTCGGCGCCTTCGAAGGATTTGACCGTGGCGCCGAACACCGGCGCCCGCGCAACCATCGCGGTCATCAAGCCCTCGAACTGCACGTCCATGCCGAACTTGGCGCGGCCGGTGATTTTTTCCGGGGTGTCGAGACGCTTGGTCGGCTTGCCGATGACTTTCCAGTCCTTGGCCTCCTTGAAGGTGATCGACTTCGGATCCGGTACCGGCAGTTGCCCGGCGGCGTCCGCCAGCTCACCGTAAGTCGCGCGTTTATCGCCGGCAATCACCACGCCCGACTCGGTGCGAATCGTCGACGCAGCGACGTTGAAGCGCTTGGCTGCCGCTTCCACCAGCATCTGCCGCGCCGTGGCCCCCGCGAGCCGATAACGGTCGAACTCCATCCAGGTCGAGGTCGAGCCGCCAGTAATCTGCATCCCGCCAAACGCCGGCATGCCGTAATTGGCTGCCGAGGCCGGCGAGTGTTCGACGCGGATTGTCGACCAGTCGGCGTCCAGCTCCTCGGCAATCAGCATGGTCAGGCCAGTCCAGATGCCCTGGCCCATTTCCGAATGCCCGAGCAACACCGTCACGCTGTTGTCCGCGGCTATCCGTAAAAACGCATTCGGCGCAAAGACCTTGCCTTCATTCTCCGCCGCCCGCGCAAACCGATGGGCACCGGGCACGACAAACGCCACCACCAGGCCGCCACCGAGCACGGCGCTGCCCTTGAGAAAACCGCGACGCGATACAGGACTGTTCATCGTCTATCTCCCAATCAGCCGATTTCGGACGCACGCTTCACAGCCGCACGGATTCGCGGATAAGTGCCGCAGCGACAGATATTGCCGGAGAGCGCCTGATCGATATCGCTGTCGGTGGGCTTGGGGATTTTCGCCAGCAGCGCAGCGGCGGACATGATCTGCCCCGACTGGCAGTAACCGCACTGCACCACATCGAGTTCGGCCCAGGCCCGCTGCACCGGGTGCGAACCGTCGGTGGACAGGCCTTCGATGGTGAGGATTTTCTGGCCGTTGGCCACGGCGGTGGCAGGCGTGATGCAGGCGCGCAGTGGCGCGCCGTCAACGTGCACCGTGCAGGCGCCGCACTGGGCCATGCCACAGCCGAATTTGGTACCGGTCAGGTGCGCCATATCACGCAGGACCCAGAGCAACGGCATGTCTGCCGGTACGTCGAGGTCCTGATCCTTGCCATTGATATTCAAGGTCAGCATCGGGGATTTTCCTCAGACTCACGGTGTTCTGAAGGGGCGTCGCTACGGCCGGCAAAGCCTGTGCGCGCCTCGGCTTATCCCTTTCAGCAAAGCCTAATTTGCGCCGCAAGCCAGACGTGGCGACCACCGGTCATGCCTCAACGCAAAAATGTCGACTTTAATCCTCTGGCTGATAACGGCGCTCACCCGAGCCATCACGACCGGCCTGCGACGAGCGCGGTCACCCTAATATTGGTCAGGAGTCGCGAACATGGGATTTGTCACCACCAACGACGGCGTCGAGATTTTCTACAAGGACTGGGGCCCGAAAAACGCGCCGGTGATCCACTTTCACCACGGCTGGCCGCTGAGCTCGGATGACTGGGATGCGCAGATGCTGTTCTTTCTCGGGCAAGGCTTTCGGGTGGTCGCCCATGATCGCCGGGGCCACGGCCGGTCGAGTCAGGTCTGGGACGGGCACGACATGGATCACTACGCCGACGATGTGCTGGCGGTGGTCAAACATCTGGGTTTGAAGAATGTCGTGCATGTCGGCCACTCCACCGGTGGCGGTGAGGTCATCCATTACATCGCCCGCCACGGTCAGGACAACGTCGCCAAAGGCGTGCTGATCAGCGCCGTGCCGCCGTTGATGGTCAAGACCGAGAGCAATCCTCAAGGTTTGCCGAAATCGGTGTTCGATGACTTGCAGGCGCAACTGGCCGCCAACCGCGCACAGTTCTATCGCGATCTACCCAGCGGTCCTTTCTATGGCTACAACCGGTCGGGGGCCAAACCTTCGGAAGGGATCATCGGCAACTGGTGGCGCCAGGGCATGATCGGCGGAGCCAAGGCGCATTACGACGGGATCGTCGCCTTCTCGCAGACCGACTTCACCGAAGACCTGAAGAACGTCACCGTACCGGTGCTGGTGATGCATGGCGAGGATGATCAGATTGTGCCGTACGCGAACTCGGGGCCTCTGTCGGCGAAACTGCTGCCAAATGGCACACTGAAGTCGTACCCGGGGTTCCCGCACGGAATGCCGACGACAGAGGCGGCGACGATCAATGCGGATTTGTTGGCTTTCATTCGCGGTTGAGATCACTGACGTCAACCACCTCCCCCTGTGGGAGCGAGCCCGCTGACGAATGCACTCTGGCAATCGATATTGAGCGACCTCACTCACCGCCTTCGCCGCACCGCTCGCTCTTACGCAGACACTCTGCCGTTCATCGGAAACACCCCTTCACCTGTCAGATCTGACAGTAGCCAGTGCATCTGCTTCTAGCCTTCAATCACTCCGTCGTTCCTCAGCTTCTGGACCGGAGTGCCCGCCATGCTCACCCAACCCCACCGAGACCCCAGCCCCAAGGCCTTGCTGCCACTGGAAATCCCCGACCGCACCCAACCGATCCTCGATTCCGGGGAGTGGGGGATCAACTTTGCCGCCGCGCGGGGTCTGACGCCGGACCTGGGCTTGAAGGTCTACTTGGTGCCATGGGCAAACATGGGGCAAGGCGATGAGGTCTTCCTGCTGCTCAACGGAAACCAAGTTGATCAACGCACCATCGATATCAATGATGTCGGCCAGCGCATCACCTTGTATGTGGCACCCGGCCGACTGCTGACCGGCTCTTATGAGCTGCAATACCGCGTCAAGCGACTCAATCAGGCCCCGGAACTCTCTAACCCGCCAGTCAAAATCTACGTCAAACTGGAACTCCCCGCCGGCACGGATGAAAACGGCAGCGTGCCGGGGCATTCCGAGCTGCACCTGTACATCGATCCGCCGATCATTCAGGACGGCGTGGACAAGGACATTGCCGAGGCCGGCATCGACACCATCGTCATAGCCAAGCCGGGCACCCCCAGTAAACCGCTGTACCCCAATATCGCCGTGGGGGACCATTGCAAATTGAGCTGGGGCGGCTGGTTTGTATTTTCCGAGCCCGTCACCCAGCAACATATCGATGACCCGGAAGGACACCCCCTCAACATTCATGTCGACAAGGACACCATCCTCAACGCAGGCGATACCGGCCCCGAGGGGTTGGCCGTGGTCTTTGAAGTGCATGACATCGTCGACAACCGCTCCGCAGACTGGAGTGCCGAGATACTCATCCGGGTCGACACCGGTAACACACGGCTGGGGGCTGCCATCGTCAAGGAGGCCATTAACAATGTGCTGAACCTGGACACCCTGGGCGATGACTCGGTGACCCTGCAGATTTACGCCACGGAGGTCGATTTCAAACTCGGCGACGTGCCCGTCGCTATCATCAGAGGCACCACGCTGGAGGGCGACCCGGTCGCCATCGAAGTACGTGGCGAGAAACTGACCAACCTGCCGAGCGTCCTCGAACTGAAACTGCCCAACGCCGCCGCGCGGCTGCTGGCCAAGACCCAGGCGGTGTTCAGCTACCGTGTGGAACGCAGCGGTTCGCCAGACCTGCAGGCCAAAGGACGCTTCGTCCATATCATTGGCGAAGCCAAGCGCCTGCTGGCGCCGATTGCCACCGACGCTGAACAGGGCACGCTCGATCCCGAGCTGGCCTTCACCGCGATCATGATTCCGTTTGACGAGGTGATGAAAGAAGGCATGGCCATCGTCCTGCGCTGGGTCGGCACCAAGCTGGACTTGACCACCTACGACCCCGAACTCGCCTGGCACTTCCTCAAAGCCAGCGATATCGCTGCCAAAGAGCCGATCCCCATCATCGTCGAAGGCAACCACCTCAACGCCATCAAGGGCGGGACGCTGGATCTGTTTTACGTGTTGCTGGCCGAGGTCGGCGACAGCATTCTGCGACGTGAATCCATCCACCACGCCCTCCTGCGGGTGGGGGAGCCACTGCTGGAAATGGTGGCGCCCATTGTCCTCGGCGAGCAGGACGGCACGCTGGAACCCGAGGATCTGCCCAACGGCATCAGCCGCCTCACGGCCCCCCGGGCCAGCAACCCGACCAAGCGCGGCGATGAACTGTTCTACTTCTGGGTAGGCTCGGTGACGGGCACAACCTCGGACTCGATTGAAATCACCTCGTTCAATGCCGACAAGGATATTGTGTTTCCCCTGAACGAGGCGTTTGTCAAAGCGCACATCGAGCCCAATCGGAACGGGACGATCACGTCGTGGTACGAAATCCTCAGAGCGGCAACGGAGACCACGCCGGAGCGGATCAGTTATTCGAATCCGTTGGTGTTTAGCGTGGGGGCGGCACTGGAGCTGGTGGCACCGACCATCCTGCAGGCCGAGGCCGACGGCACCACCCTGCAGCCGATCAAAGCCGTGGATGCGTTGACCGCTGTCATTCCATCGGAAGGGGTGCGGCCGAATGACCTGCTGAGCGTGACCTGGACCGGTGCAGCGGGCACGGCGGCGGGCGGCTCGCACACCACTGATCCGAAGCCGGTGAGTGAAAGCGGTTTGAGCATTGAGCTTTTGGTTTCGGTGCTGGCGTTCAACCTGGGCAAAACGGTGACGGTGACTTTCACCTTGACCCGGGATGGCAAGCCCATCATTTCGCCGCCATTGACCCTTAACGTCGGCACCTTGCCAGACTCGGCACTGAATTCACCGAAGTTTGACGACGCCGACGCCAACCACGTGCTGGATGTCGCGGCCCTGGACGGCAAAGACGCCAATATTCGTGCGCTGATTTGGGCACTGATCGCGGTGGGCCAGCAGGTGTGGATGACCCTGGAGGGCCATAAAGCCGATGGTATGGCACATAACCTGCCGCTTTGGACAGGGGGCAGCCACTCCGTCAACACCACCTGGTTCAGCCAGGGCTTTTGGTTGCGCAGTGTCGCCAACAGCTACCTCTCGGCGCTGGGCGATGGCAGCAGCTTGAGGATCAAATTCTGGGTGGCGCTGGATCGGAGTAACCAGCTGGCCAATGCGGTGGCGTTTGCGGATCAGGTTTACACCATTCGGGCCCTTGAAGTCGTGAGGCCGACCATCACCCTGGCCGAAGACTCCAAGGGGGTTGAGATTCCTGAAGCAGGTTTCACCGTCGACACCACCGTGACACTCACGGGGGCGGCCAGTAAAGGCCAGAAAGTCCAGATCCTGGACGGCGACACGCCCAAAGGGGAAGCCACTGCCGACCCAACGAGCGGCATTTGGACCGTTACCATAACCGGCCTGAGCGTGGGTGCCCACAGTTTCACCGCCGAGGCACTGTATGGCTCGAATCCGGTTTCGGCCGCACATAGATTGACCGTGATCGAGCTGGTTATTGTCGATCCGTCTCCTCTGGCCATAACCGGGCTTAACCTGTTCACTGAATCCCCCTACTTCATATTAAGCGGAACAGATGCGAGAGATACATACGCTGATCGACCCGCCCAGAGTGGTATAGCTCCGTTCACATACTCATCATCCGATGACACTATAGCCTCGGTCGATTCCACCGGTAGGGTTAGAAGCACCGGTAACGGGTCGGCGCGCATAACCGTAACAGACCATCTGGGGCGTACTGGCGGGTACAACGTCATATGTTCAGGAGTAGCGGAACTCATCCACGACACGACACCGGTTTTAGACAGCCAAGCGGACAGCTACATCTTAGCTCGCGGCACACGTCTGCCCGAGCCTCCTTATCCGCACATGGAAAAGTTCAGATTCTCGCCCCTTGCAGGTGAGGATTATTTATTTTTCATAGGACGTATTAAAGAGGGCGGCCAAGGAAGATTTGTCAGTGGTTACATGAGATACGACAACCCCTCGTACCAATATTGGATCAACGCCTATTGGCCTCTGGACAACCGGAGGGCCAGTGTGTGCTATATAAAAAATTGATAAAAAAACGATGCTCAATAAGCCATCCGAATAGGTAACTCTCCTATCCCCATAAAGGAGATGAACTTACTTTCGAGAAAAGAGATTATGGGGAGCGGTTTTATTTGTGTAGATATGCACACTATTCAAGTATGGAACAAGCTTGCTCGCGATAACGTCGGTCAGTCACATCGACGTTACATGTCAAACCATAATCGCGAGCAGGCAGTCAATATTGGGCCAACTGAACCACCGCTTTCGCGAGCAAGCTCGCTCCCACATTTGTTTGCGGCGTACAAGCGAATATCAATCCCACAAAGGGTTGTGGCTGCCATTACTCTTCTGTTCGGCCAGTGCTCTCACGGTCACGTTCGTAGTGGTGAGCCAGCGGCAACGCCGGCAGCCAAGTCTCGCGGCGGATAGTCCAGAGTTCATAAGTGGGTGTGAACTGGTTCGGCTCATCCAGCGAACCCACGTTGATTTCGACCTCGTCTCCCGACCGCGTGAAGACCGGAGAGCCGCAGCGCGGACAGAAAAACCGGCCGTTGTAGTCGCCGGTTTTGCCGGTGACCTTCAGCGCATGCTCGGGGAATATCGCCGACGCATGAAACAGCGCGCCGTGGTGTTTGCGGCAATCGAGGCAGTGGCAGAGGCCGACGCGGTAAGGCTGGCCTGAAGCCTCGAAACGCACGTCGCCGCACAGGCAGCCGCCGGTGAATGGATCCATGTCGTACCTCCTCTGTCTGCTCATGCCTTCAGTGTCTAAACGCAATGCCGCACACCCGTTTAAATTACACGAATCGTTACGTCATAAAGGCTACAACGCCTTGCGTCGTTACCTACGCGTACACCAGAATCCGCCGGCTTACACGGCTATGGGGCGGGCTATATCGTTTGCCGGTCACTGAAAAACAGTGATCGGGTTTGGTAGCCCGTTTCATGACAGTCGTATGGTGCCACCTTATAAAGTCTCCTTTGGGGGACTCAGCTTTTATGGTGGCCATGCGTGGGGCTCCTTTGTGAGCGCCGGGTTTTCCTGTCTTGACCGGTCTACCAACCCACAAATGGCCGCCACCCCTCGTTTGGTAGCGAGAGTGATGGCTCTTCATTCTTTCAAGACAGAGTCTCATCTATGTTCAAAATCACACCCAACCCTCCCGCCACCGCCCCAGTCCCCCACGACCCAAGCCTTGACCCACAAAAGGTCAAAGAAGCGACTGATCGCGCCCTCGACTTCTACCTCAACCCCGAAACATCGAAGGCTTGCACCTTCTCGCCCAAAACCCGCCCCATCTACTTCGTAGACCCGACGCTGGATGACGAAACCCTGCTCGTCGAAGCCTGTGAATCGCTGTCGTCGGCCCATGCCATGGCCGGCAATATCGCCAACTCGGTGGGCGGCCCGGAGCGCAAACCGCTGCTGGCGTTGCAACAGTTGATCATGTTGAACGAACTGCTGGTCAATCGCTTGCTGGACAAGCTGCGCGTGCCGCAGTAGCTGCCAGGCCGATCAGTGAGGGGGCTGCCCCTCACTGCTTTGCGGGGTCCATACTGCATGCACCAACCCATCGTTTCGGACGCCGACATGCCCTCCCCCGAATCCACCCTTCTGCAGAGCTGGCACACCAACGCTGATGCCTGGATCGAGGTGATCCGCAGCGGCGCCATCGAAAGCCGCCGGCAGGTCACCGACCAGGCGATCCTGCTGGCCATCATGGGCCGTCAGCCGGAGCGCGTGCTCGACCTGGGTTGCGGCGAAGGCTGGTTGTTGCGGGCACTGGCCGATCGCGGTATCGAGGCGACGGGCGTGGATGGCGATGCGACGCTGGTCGAGGCGGCACGCGCGGCCGGTTCAGCCAACGTGCACGTCGCCAGTTACGAGGCGCTGGTTGACGCCCAGGTCGATATCGGCCGCGATTACGATCTGATCTGCGCGAATTTCTCGCTGTTGCATCAGGACATCATTCCGCTGCTTGCGGCGATGCATGCATTGCTCGTCCCCAGCGGCACATTGATCATCCAGACCCTGCACCCGTGGGCGGCTGCGGCGGGTGATTATCAGGACGGCTGGCGTGAAGAATCCTTCGCCGGGTTCAAGGGCCACTGGCAGCCGATGCCGTGGTACTTGCGCACGCTGTCGAGTTGGCTGAATGCCTTGGACATGGCGGGGTTCAGGCTGGCCGGCCTGCAGGAACCGCAGCATCCGCAGAGCCCAACACCGCAGTCGCTGATAATGGTGGCTGAGCGGCGCTAACCCGGGCAGATCGCTCCCACGTTGTTTGGCCTCAATTGCTCCAATTGTCGATCTACGGCACCGCCACTCGACCAAGGACTGACTACGCTGTTACTCCTGCGTGTCTAACCTGCCGAGGATGACTGCCATGCAACGCTTTCAGAAAATCACGCCGTGCCTGTGGTTCGACGATCAGGCCGAAGCGGCGGCGAAGTTTTACTGCTCGATCTTCGATCATTCGAAAATCACCGGACTGACCCACTACAGCAAGGTCGGCCAGGAATTTCACGGCAAGCCGGAAGGCGCCGTGATGACCGTCAGTTTCGAGCTCGACGGCCAGTGCTTCACCGGCCTCAATGGCGGGCCGATGTTCAAGTTCAGCGAGGCGATCTCGTTTCAGGTCAACTGCCAGAACCAGGAAGAAGTCGACCACTTCTGGGGCAACCTGTCAGCCGGCGGCCCGATCGAGGCGCAGCAATGCGGCTGGCTCAAGGACAGGTTCGGGGTGTCGTGGCAGATCGTACCGGTGGCGTTCATGCACATGATGCAGGACGCCGACACCAGCAAGTCGCAACGGGCGATGCAGGCCATGTTCAAGATGAAAAAACTCGACATCGCCGAACTGGAGCGGGCCTTTGCCGGCCAGAGCTAATACACTCGGGGTCTGGCCTGCCGGGAACAATAACGATGAAACACGCTGCCGCCAAAAACCCTGATAAAGCTCCGCGCTTCTGGCGCGACGACGCCTTGCCGTTTATCGAGGCGCGGGCCATCGCCGATGGCCGTGAGGTCTGCTACGCCCGGCATTCCCATGCGCATTTTTCGATTGGCGCAATCACCGCCGGGCGCAGCATCTACGTGCATGAACACGCGCAGTTCGAAGTCGTGGCCGGCACCGTGGTGCTGATGAATCCCGGCGACGTGCATGCCTGCAATCCGATCGATGACCAGCCGTGGTCGTACCTGATGCTGTATGTGGAAACGCCGTGGCTGACGGATTTGCAGCATCAGTTGGGGTTCAGTGCCGAGCTCGAGTTTCGACGCTTTTCCACCACGCACTTGCAGGAGCCACGGCTGTTTCGCGACCTGCAAGCGCTGTACGACACGCTGGTCGACGAGCAGCAGGACGCACTGCGTAAACAGAGCGCGGCGGTCGAGTTTTTCAGCGATCTGCAGGGGCGCCTGAACCCGGCGGCGCAGCCAGTGCGCGAGCCGAACTTCAAGCTCGAACGCGCCGCCGACTTCATCCGCGAGCACTGCACCGATCTGCTGAGCCTGGATGACATCTGCACCGCGGCACAGTTGTCGCCGTCGTACCTGATCCGCGCGTTCAAGCAGCATTACGGCATGACCCCGCATGCCTTCGTGGTCAACCAGCGCATCCAGTTCGCCCGTGAGCGTTTGCGCAGCGGGCAGTTGATCGCCGACGTGGCGCTGGAAGCCGGGTTTGCCGATCAGGCGCATTTTCAGCGGGCGTTCAAACAGCACCTGGCGGCGACTCCCGGCCAATATCGCGGCTGACAGGCCCGGTGGGCAAAAGCCACCCTAAGGCAACAACAAATACCCCGCACTCACCGCCAGCAACCCGGCCATCACCCGATTGAACAAACGCATCCCCGCCGGATTAGCCAGATAGCCGCGCAAAAACGTCCCGGCATACACCCAGCAGCCGACCGACAAATAACAGATCACCAGATACACCGCCGCGAACTGCCAGACCAGCCGCGCCTCGCCATCGGCGACAAATGCGCCCATCCCCGCCACGCAAGCCAGCCAGGCTTTCGGGTTGAGCCATTGCATGACCGCGCCGTACAGCATCGACGGCGCGCGCCCTGAATCCTTGGCATCGAGTTGACCGTTGTCAGTGGCCAGTTTGAAAGCCATGAACAACAGAAACGCCACCCCCGCCCATTGCACCCCCCGCGTCAACGCCGGCCAACGCTGCAACACCTCATGCAAACCCAGCCCCATCAGTACCAACAGCAGAACAAACCCCAAGGTCGCCCCAGCCACATGCCGCTGGCTCGCACGGAAACCGAACTGCGCCCCCGCGCTCAACGCCACGATATTCACCGGCCCCGGCGTTATCGAGGCGACCAGCGCAAACGCGGCCATGGAAAGCATCAGACTCATCGCACACCTGCTTCAAATTGAAAGGAACATGGCCGACGTTAACGCCAGCCTGCTCACCGGGTATTGAAGAAAACTACCCTGTAAGAATTTCACTCCTCGGCAAGCGTGCCGGAAGTACGCCACTTATATCAATTAACAAAAAATGAACATCGACAATCCGCACGTAACCAGCACACCTGGCGAACTTGAACACAGTTTGAAACCATGCATCAACCTTGCACTATTTTTCACTTGATATAGTCCCCCGGCCATAACGAACACCATCAACTTAGTTCAATCCATCACTTTTCACGGATGAATGCCGCCCGCATGAATAATTCAATTAACCTGTTCAAGCCTTTGCCCGCATCCGCATCGACCCAGGAACGCCTGGCCATTGCCGACACGTTGTCCTCGCTCTACGAATTGTCAGACTCGCCATCGTCGACCAATACCGACCGCGCAGACGATCACGTGGACATCAGTAAAATTCTGGTTAACCTGATTGAAGACAGCGAGTTCGATCACGCCCACCGCTCCGCCAGAACCGTGTTTCGCCAACTGGTTCGGCAGCCCGGATTCATGGCACTTTCCGGGCCGTACGGGCCTGGTGAGGACGTGTTTTTCCTGATCAGCGAAGACGGGGAACTGCTTCAAGCAGAAGTCGCAGCCCCTTCGGCAGCGGACGTTGAGTTCATCAATGTCATCGATACTGTGACACGCGCAATCCCTGATTCAGCCGACACATTAAAACAACTCGCAACCGCGGCAAGATTCACGGGTGGCATTATTTCTTCCAGCCACTACATTCCATTAAAAAACTGGCTGGCATTCCATCAACTGGATATCCCCAACAACATTCAAGGCATTTCCAGCCTCGTCAACTTTCTTAAACTTCAACTTCCAACTCCGCCCCCTTATGGTAACTACTGGGGCTTATCGCAAGACACCGGAGAACCGCAACTAGCGATCAGCACCGATCAACATGGCGCTATCCGTCAGTGCATTGCTCAAGTGATCAACAACAACGGCCCGAAGCCGCAAACCCTGCTCGATTATCTGGCTGACGCCATGCTTGGCAGCACGTTCTCCAAGGCTTTTGTGCAGGAAGACCTCGACCCGAGCTGGGCGTTGATTGTCGACACGCCACAAGCCAAGGCTTTCGCTCAGGCGTGTATGAGCGCCTTGAACCCGCAAGCTCCGGCAACCCAAACACCCCTGACGCACCATCAGCGCAGCGCCTTGCTGGTTGCCGCGATCTTGCTCGACTTCGGACTGGCCGAGGACAGCGCACGCCGCTTCTACCATTCGTTTCACTTGTACGCGCCCCGCTACGTGCAGGCCACCCGCAACGAGATCATCGAAAAGCTCACCGATATCGTCGTCAACTCGTACGGTGTTCAGCCGACCTGCGCACCACTGGCGTTGCAACTGATTTTCGCCGGCCTGGCCCCTGAGTTCCTCGTCGTTACGCCGCCGAACCTGCAATTGGGTTCTTGCGGCTGGATCATGCTGCGCAAATCGGTCCTGCTCGCCGAAAGCGTTGCGCCGGGGCTGTCGCGCCGGATGACTTATGAAAGCCTGAAGACACTGGGGGCCACCGCTCCGGTCAGCCCTGCTCAGCAAGCGCTGCATGACTTGATCATGACCCGCTGCATTCTGGTCTGGAGCGCTATCAACGGGCTTGAACCGGACCCAAGCGAAGACCTGCCCACGCAATGGCTCGTTGAGCAGGCGCTGGGCCGCTACCACACCTTTCAGGGGCAAATGAGCGAAGCCTTGAAGAACATCGCTACGCCTCCGGTCAGTCGCAGAGCGTTGGCCAGGGCTACGATCGAGGGCGCCGGGTTAGACCCCGAGTCCGTCATTCGCAACACGAGCAACCAGGACGAGTCCCTGCTGGATTTGTATCTGGCGCGCAGATTCAGTGCCTACAACAGTGACTGGACCGAGAGGCTGCAACGACTGGAACCTGTCAATACGCTGTACGCCCGAGAAATTGACCGCCAATACCCCCTTCACCAGAAAGGCCTCGGCACGTTAACGCGCCTGGCGCTGATGCAAAGCCAGGTGGCAGATCGCGTCGCCATCGAGCAAGGGCATCTGGCGCTGTATCGCCTGATCCGGGTTCGTCCGATCAGTTCTGCGGGGCTGATTCGCAGCGAGACTGACGTTCACGCGCCCTACGGGGTGATCCTGCTGAGCAAGGTCAACGAGGACATCTGCGCCTACGAGCTGTTTCCGCTGCAGGGGGCGTGCCGGGAGAACCAGACCCTGACCCGTCAGTTCAACGCGCGGCCCCTGTGGCTCGAGGCCGATGCACAATTCGATTCGCAAATCGTCCTGTACGGGGCATCCATGGACCCGGCCTATTTCAACGGCAAGGCGCTGGACAGCCGTCCAGATCCGCAAACGCATGATTTCGTGCTGGAGCGTTTTGCTCAATTCGACAGAGCGGATTTCATCAATTACCAGCGCAGTCCAATGCAGAGTTTTGAAAGCCAACGCTTCCAGGCGATCGCTGAACAATTGGTCAAACATAATCCACCGCTGCCCTACAACGCGTTCTATGCCATGGGTTATGACCAGACCACAATTGAAGCCAGCAACGAGCGATGGGAGCAGGCATTCGAGACGATTCTGAACATCATCATTCCGTTCAAGGAGTGCATCGAAGGCCTGGCATCCGGCAAAGAGGACCGCCGCAGCAGCGCGCTGTTCAGCTGCGTGATGGATGCGACCCTGGTGCTGTTTGCCTTTGTCGGCGCCGCGGGCACGTTCGCCAAGGCGCTGAGCAGCAGTGCCAGATTGCTGAACCTGAGCAAGGTTGGCGGGCGTTTTGTACTGTCACTGTTCAACCCGCTGGACGGTGTCCCGCAACTGCTTCAGAGCGGTGCAAAACTGCTCGGCAAAGGCGCTTTCAAGCTGGGGCATTATGGTCTGTCGATCACTCAACTGGGGGCCGGACAATTGCGTCGGCTGACGAACAGCACCAGTGGTTCCTACGACCTGGTCAAGGCGTTGAACAAGACCGGCGCGGCCGCGGAAATTCGCATGGGTCTGCCGACGGTGGCCCATGCCCGGGCACTGTTCAAGGATGACACGTTGGAAACGGTCGAGCAGGTTGTCGCGCGATTGAGTGAAAAAAATATTTCCTTACCCAAGGATGCGTCAGTGTTCGAACTTGAGCACCTGTTCAATAACAGCATCAGAGAGGCCGCCATTCCATTGCGTTCAGTTCAGGACCTTGAGTCATCGATTGGTTCCACAGCCGTGAACGATCTACTGACAGCGTTCATTGAAAGCAAACCTGGCCGTTTCAATGGCACGTACTTCACCATTGGGGC
Source organism: Pseudomonas serboccidentalis (assembly GCF_028830055.1). Classification (NCBI taxonomy): domain Bacteria; kingdom Pseudomonadati; phylum Pseudomonadota; class Gammaproteobacteria; order Pseudomonadales; family Pseudomonadaceae; genus Pseudomonas; species Pseudomonas serboccidentalis. Next base: position 5,188,233 of record NZ_CP101655.1, on the reverse strand, counting down.
ACACGACTATGCGCAAACATTGGGTATCGTGGCCGAGATCGAGGCGAAAAAAATCACCTACCTGAAAAACCATCAACAAAGTGTGCTGGCCAAAGATCTCGGAAAAGCCCCCTACAGCGATGTCATGCCCGAATCCTCGTTCAACCCTGAAGGTTTGATCGACAACTCCCAGCGCGCCGCTGCGTGGATGCTGCAAGGTTCTACATCCGCAGGTAATGACTTTGAAAACATCGTGGCGGTCCTGCGCGAATACACGAACAACAAAAAGTCACTACTCGACCCACTCCTCATCCAGGAAATTCACGCACGACTGGTACCCGACCTGGCCGGTTCCATCCGACAGGCCGGCGCTCCCACCAAATATGGCAGCAGCACCACCGGTTTCGCGTTGCTCGAGCAGCACTTGAAAACCCTGGACGCCACGCATCAGCACGTTGACAAACACCTGCTTGCCGCCATTGCGGGGTTCCAGGGCTTCGGTGATGGAAACGGTCGCACCGCCAGCGCCGTTTACGCGATCAGTCAGCTGCGAAACCAGCAATTCACGCCGATGCCAAAACAGGTATTTCTGTTATTGAGCGATCTGGGTTAACCATTCTCGCAATAAGGCCACGCAACCCGCGCCCTGAATCACAGGGCGCGGGTTTCTTTCACTCCCCCACCACCCTTAACGGCACCGTAAACCGAAACTCCGTGCCCTCACCCGGCTCACTGCTGGCCTCGATCCGCCCGCCATGGGCTTCGACGATGCCCTGAGTGATGTACAACCCCAGCCCGGTGCCTGTCGGGTTGCCCTCTTTCACCGTCCAATAGCGGTCAAACACATGCGGCAGGTGTTCCTTGGGAATGCCTTCGCCGGTGTCGCGCACGGTAAACACGATGTCTTTGCCGTCAGACTTCGCCACCACGCCCACCGAGCCCTTGCGCGGAGTGAACTTGATGGCGTTGCCGATCAGGTTCGACAGCACCTGGAACAGCCGCTCCGGGTCGGCATGGATTTTCAGGTCAGCGTGGGCCTCGAACGAGATGTTGATGTCCTTGTCCAGCGCCAGCGGGCCGAGCAGCGACTGGGTCTCTTCGAACATGTGCGCGACATTCAGCGCCTGCGGTGTGATGGTGTAGCGTCCGGCGTCGATCTTCGAGGTGTCGAGCAGATCTTCCAGCAGCGTGTTCATGCGCCCCGCCGCCTGTTGCATGGTGTCGATCGCCGTGGAGATGCGCCGTGAGGTGTGCGGACCGTCGGAGCTGAAGGTTTTCTGCATCATGCCGCACAACATCGAAATCACCGTCATCGGGTTGCGCAGGTCATGCGAGACCACCGCCACCAGCTCATCGCGGGCGCGCACCGCCTCCTGCTCGCGGCGTACCTGACGGGCCAGGTCGTTTTCCAGTGCCGAGCGGCGCAGATCATTGGCCGCAAACAGATCGCCGTGGCTCCACTTGGTGGAAATCCCCGCCATCTCGACTTTCCAGATTTCGAACGAAGTGCGCGGGCGCAAGCGCAGGCCGGCGTCGGAGTTTTCCAGGGCCAGCGGCTTCTTCGGATCGCCGCTCCAGTTGATGTTTTCCTTTACCTCGGGACGAAACCACAGCACACCGTTGTCCACCGGCTTGGGCAGGCTCATGGCGAGCACACCGCTGGCCACTGGTTGAAACTGCGCGGCCGGCGGGTAAACGCTCGCCAGGTGATGGCTGGCGAACACCGGCTCGCCGCCGTCCTGCAACCACTTGTGCAGGGCGCGGATGTCGTCCGGCTCCGGGCAGTTGCCGTAACGGTGCAATTGCTTGTCTTCGATGATCGCGATGCCCCCGGCCCCGGTCAGCGCCATCAGCATTTGCGGCTGTTGCGCCAGGCCGTCGAAGACGTTTTGCGGCGAGTCAATCATCGCTTGGTTGAGCAGTGCCAGCGCCTCGATCTTTTCTTCGCGCTGGCGGCTGATTTCCAGCGCCTCCATCGCGCTGATCTGCAGCGACAGTACCTGGCCGATGGTCTGGCAGGCGCTGCGCAGTTCATGCGGCACGTGCAGCGGCTGACGATTGCCGCAACTGATCAAGCCCCACAGCTTGTCGCCCTTGAGCAGGGAAATGCTCATCGACGACAGCACCCCCATGTTCTTCATGTACTGGCAGTGAATCGGCGAGACGCTGCGCAGCGTGGCGAAACTCAGGTCCAGCGCGGTCTGGGTGTCCGGGCGCAGCTTGGGCACCAGTGGCACTGGCTGGTAATCGGCATTGGGGATGATCCGCAGCCAGTTGGTGCGGTAGAGCTCGCGCGCCTGCTCGGGAATGTCCGAGGCCGGGAAGAACAGACCGTTGAACACTTCCATCGACGGATCCGACGCCTCGGCAATCACCTGGCCGTGCCCCTCCTCCTCGAATCGGTAGATCAGCACCCGGTCGTAACCGGTCATCGCCTGGATTTCCTTGACGCTGATGTCGTACAGCGCCTGCAGCGTGGTGGCCGCTTGCAGACGCTGGAGCATGCGCCCCAGATGGGTCTGGTTGCCGGCCACATTCCGCGGCTGGAAGTTCTCGACGTGGATTTCCAGCTCCAGAATCAACACGCCTTGATGGCGATGCAACAGGCCCTCGAAGGCAATGCCGTTGAGGTGAAAATGCAGCGGTCCCGCGTCGGAGAATGCCGGTTGCTGCAAGGCTTCGCGCACCGCCTCGGCGTGAGCGTCGCCGATCAGGCTGTGCAACGGCTGGCCGATCAGCCCCTGCGCCGGACGGGCCAGCAGAGTCTCGACATTGGCACTGACCTGAATGATCTCCAGCGCAGGCTCGCTCAGGGTCAGCAACAGGCCGTGGGGCTGGATCGCCCCGGGAAAGCGGATCGGTTCGTCGGCACAGTTGGCCAGCAATTCTTCAAAGGCTTCTTGGTCTTGCGCAGTCATGCCAGTACCTCCCGGCTTTCGAGCCAGCGCTCGAAACAACTGAATGTGGTTTGGGCCGCCGCAACTACGGCGGCGCGCTCGGCGACGTCCATCAGGCGAGCGCCCAGGTATTCAATGAAATCGCGCCAGCGGCGGCCGGTGGCGGCGCCGTAGACGTCGAGGAAGGCTGCGCCGTTATCGGCATCCAGGCTCAAGCGCGTGGCGATTTCACGGCGCAGGATCTGCCCGCCCAGCGTCGCGCCTTCGAGCACGTACAACACGCCCAGGCACGCGGCGCTGGACTCGATGACCGGTAATTGGCGACAGAGCGGCAAGTGCTCCAGCCCCTCGGGCGATTCGCCCAGCGCGTGCAGATCACGCTGCAGGGTTGGCGTCTTGAGCCGTGGGGCAATATCGAAATCGGCGGGAATGCAGGCGCTGGCGAGCAGTGCGGATTCCAGTGGCCGGTAAAACCCGTAATAGGCTTGCATCAGCCGCCGGAAGGCGTTGGCATCGAGTTGTTCGGAGAAAAAGGGAAGGCGTTTTTCCAGTGCGATGTGCAGTTCGGCAGTGCCGGCTCGCAGATCTTGCAGCACCGGTGGCACATAGACTTCACGGGCCTTTGCTTGCATGTAGATCGCTCTAGGTGGGGCCGCTTCGGGGCCGGCGGGGTGTTTGCAACGTCGCCGCATAGTACACGGCGAACGCCTTTTCTGACTGGGCGCACAGTTTTTTACTGAAGAAACCATCGCTTTCTGACTTTTCAGAGTTCCGCCGAATCGGAAAAGTTCGATGCGCTTAAAGGAGGGCTGTCGATGCTGTACCGCGACAGCACCGCGTGACTGTACGGGTCGCGCCGCCCGCGGGCTGTGATAAAAATGCGCCTCCACCGTTTCTGGAGCGCCGCCATGGACCTCGCCACGCTTACGCTGTTTCTCCCGGCCTGTTTCGCCCTGAACATGGCCCCCGGTCCGAACAACCTGCTCTCGGTGAGCAATGCCACCCGTTATGGCTATCGCCGTGCCTGTGCGGCCGGTATCGGGCGGATTCTGGCGTTCGCCGGGATGATCGCGCTCGCTGGCGCGGGGCTGTCGGTGGTGCTGCAAACCTCGGAATGGCTGTTCCACGCGATCAAGATCATCGGCGCGGCGTACCTGTTGTACCTGGCGTGGCAACTGTGGCGGGCCAATCCCGACGCCGGGCAGCAGGCAACGGCGGCTTCGGTTGGCTTTTTCCGCCTGGCGCGCCAGGAATTCCTGGTGGCGGCGGGCAATCCGAAAGCGATCCTGCTGTTCACCGCGTTCCTGCCGCAATTCGTCGACCCGAGCCAACCGGTAGCGGCGCAATTCGCCGTGCTCGGCGCGCTGTTTCTGCTGCTGGAATGGATCGCCATCGGCGCCTACGCCTGGATGGGCCTGCACATGCGCCGCTGGTTCGCCGAGCCGCGCGGCAAACGCATCTTCAACCGTTGCTGCGCGGGGCTGCTGTCGGCGGCGGCTTCGGTGCTGTTGATGACCAAGCGCGCTTAAGCCTCGGACGGCCCTTTGAGTTCGACCTGATTGCCGTCCGGGTCGAAGCAGTACAGCGACTGACCGTAGCCCTCGGCACCGAAACGGCGGGCGGCTTTTTCGACACTCAAGCCGCAGGATTGCAGGTGGCTGATCAGCGCCGCTTCGTCAAAGGGCTCGATGCGCAGGCAGAAGTGATCGACGTTGCGCCGCTCGGCACCCGCCGCCCCACCGCCCTTCTTGCCCAGCTCGCCCTGCAAGTCGACAAGGTCGATCATCGAGCTGCCGGCGCGCAGGTGCACCAGCCCCAGTTTCTCGTTGTGCCTGACCACTTCGGCGCCGAAGACCCGGTCGTAGAAGTCGATGCTGCGTTGCAGGTCCGCGACGCGCAGGACGATATGGTCGATGTGCTGAATGATGAACGGTGGCATGACCTCAATCCCTCAACTGTAGGAGCTGCCGCAGGCTGCGATCTTTTGCCTTTGATTTTAAGAAACAAGATCAAAAGATCGCAGCCTTCGGCAGCTCCTACACGGTAGTTCAGGGCATTTGGAAATTCACTGTCGATTTTTCGGTGGAGCCATCGAAATCCTGGATTTAAGCTCTGGCCATGAACATACAAACCGCACTCCTGCCGCCCCACGCCGAGATGGTTCGCGCCATGCTCGAACGCGACACCGCCTACGAGGGGGTGTTCTTCACGGCCGTGAAAACCACCGGGATCTTCTGCCGCCCCAGCTGCACGGCGCGCAAGCCGAAACCGGAAAACGTCGAATTCTTCGCCCATGCCGATGAGTGCCTGTCGGCGGGTTATCGCGCCTGCCTGCGCTGCAAACCGCTGGACGCTGCGGCCATTGCCCCCGATTGGGTGCAGCGCCTGCTCGCAGCTGTCGACGCTGACCCGGAAATGCGCTGGAGCGACGCCCAGTTGCTGGCCGAGGGCATCGAACCACTGAAGCTGCGGCGTTGGTTCAAGCAGCATTTCGGCATGACTTTCCACGCCTGGCTGCGCACCCGCCGACTCGGCATGGCGCTGGGCGGAATCCGCCAAGGCACCTCGATCGATCATGCGGCGTTCGATTCCGGCTATGAATCGCTCAGCGGCTTTCGCGATGCGTTCCAGAAGTCGTTCCACATCACCCCGGGCCGAGCGGCCAACAGTGAACCGCTGCTGTTCACCCGCCTGACCACGCCGCTGGGACCGATGATCGCCATGGCCGAACGTCGCGGCCTGGTACTGCTGGAGTTTCTCGATCGCCCGGCGCTGACCCGCGAGGTCGAAGAGCTGCAAACCCGTCACGGCTATGTGGTCGCACCGGGGCACAACGCGCACCTGCAGCAGATCGACAGTGAACTGGCCGCGTACTTTGCCGGCAAGCTCACGGTATTCGGCGTCCCGCTGCACCTGCCCGGTAGCGCGTTCGACTGCCAGGTGTGGGCCGAACTGCGGCAGATCCCCTACGGCCACACCAGCACTTATGGCGCCCTCGCTGCACGCCTGGGCAAACCCGGCGCCAGTCGTGCGGTGGGCCTGGCCAACGGGCACAATCGGCTGTCGATCGTGGTGCCGTGTCATCGGGTGATCGGTGCGGATGGCTCGCTGACCGGCTATGGTGGTGGACAGCCGCGCAAGGCGTTTCTGCTGAGGCTGGAAAACGCCGCCGTGCAGCTCACGCAACCATTGGCTTTCTGACCACGGTATCCATTACAAGAAGGGATTTCGATGAGCACGCTCGACACACAGTTCCACCAGTTGCACCAGGATGGCCTGCTGATCCTGACCAACGTCGCCGACGCCACCGGGGCGCGACTGGTCGAGCACGCGGGCGGCAAAGCCGTCGCCACCAGCAGCGCGGCGGTGGCCTGGGCGCACGGTTATCCGGACGGCAACACCCTGCCCCTCGAACGCTTGATTGCCACGGTGGAATCCATCGCCCGGGTGATCAAGGTGCCGCTGAGCGTGGACATCGAAGCCGGTTATTCCGATGACCTGGGGCGTGTGGCCGAGGTCATCGACGCGGTGCTGGCCGCTGGTGCCGTCGGGATCAATATCGAGGACGGCAACGGCGCCCCGGAACTGTTGGCGCGCAAGATCGAAGTGGCGCGACAAGTCGCGCAAAAGCGTGATGTGAAGCTGTTCATCAACGCCCGCACCGACGTTTACCTCAGGGGTCTGGTGCCGGCGGAAGACCGCGTCGCCGAAACCCTGCGGCGCTCGGCGCTGTACCAGGCGGCCGGGGCTGATGGTTTGTTCGCAGCCGGCGTCACGGCGGCCTATGAAATCGAGGCGATCTGCAAAGGCACGGCGTTGCCAGTCAACGTCCTGGGGTTCGCTTGCCTGCCCTCGCCCGCGGAACTGCAAGCCTTGGGCGTACGGCGCTTGAGCGCCGGGTCCGGCATCGCCGAGTTCCTCTATGGCGCGATGGGTGCGCTGGTGAAAAGCTTCCTCGCCAGCGGCAAACTCGATACCCATGAGCTCAAGGCGTTGAGCTACGGCGAAGTCAACGGCCTGCTGAAATAAGCATGGCCAAGCCTTATCAAGCGGCCAGCGAACATCTGGCCGCACTCGACGAGGACTGGCAGCGGCACATCAGCGCCGTCGGCCCCTGCCTGCATCAACCGCACCCGGCGCGCGATCCGTACGAGTCGCTGGTGCGGGCGATTGCCTATCAGCAACTGCACGCCAAGGCCGGGGACGCGATTGTCGGGCGCCTGGTCGCGTTGTTTCCGGGGCAGACGTTTCCGCGGCCTGAACAGATTCTGGCGAGTGACTTCGATCAGTTGCGCGGCTGCGGGTTTTCGGCGGGCAAGATCGCGACGATTCAGGGCATCGCCCAGGCGACTCTGGACGGTGTGGTGCCGGACTACCCCAGCGCGCTGGCGATGGACGATGAAGCGTTGATCGAACGCCTGATCAGCCTGCGCGGAGTTGGTCGCTGGACCGTGGAGATGCTGCTGATTTATAGCCTGGAGCGCATGGATATTTTGCCGGCGGACGACTTTGGCGTGCGTGAGGGCTATCGGCGATTGAAGGGGCTGGAAGTACAGCCGACGCGCAAGCAGATGATCGAGATCGGCCAGGCGTGGTGCCCTTATCGGACGGTGGCGGCGTGGTATTTGTGGCGCGTGGCCAAGGTCTAGACCGCGTTATCGTTCTTCGCGAGCAAGCTCGCTCCCACGGGGAATGCATTCTCCTGCTCGCGAAGGTGTCAGCAAGATCGCCACAACTCTTCTAGGCTCAACCGGACCACTTCAGCCCACCGGAGGCCCCTCATGCACCTCGAAGGCTCCTGCCACTGCGGCGCCGTCACTTTCAGCCTGACCAGCGCCCACCCTTACCCTTATCAACGCTGCTACTGCTCGATCTGCCGCAAGACTCAGGGCGGTGGCGGCTATGCGATCAACCTCGGCGGCGACTCAGCCAGCCTCAAGGTGCAGGGGCGCAAACATATCTCGATCTACCACGCGAAGATGAAGGACGATGGCGAAAAACGCGCACACCGCAGCACCGCCGAACGGCATTTCTGCTCCCAGTGCGGCAGCGGTTTGTGGCTGTTCAGTCCGCAATGGCCGGAGTTGATCCACCCGTTCGCCTCGGCCATCGACACCCCGCTGCCGGTGCCGCCAGAGCACACGCATTTGATGCTGGGCTCCAAGGCGCCGTGGGTCGAGGTGGACGCCAAGCCCGGGGACCAGCAGTTTGAGGTGTATCCCGAGGAGTCGATTGCGCAGTGGCATGAGCGGTTGGGGTTGGTCAGATGAGCAGGGTTTTGCGCAAGGTTTGAAGGCCTCTTCGCGAGCAAGCTCGCACATTTGAAATGCATTCCTCTGTGGGAGCGAGCTTGCTCGCGAAGGGGCCGGCCCGGACAAAACAGATCAATCCAGATGCGCCCAGGTCATCCGAAACGACGCCCCACCCCAAACCGACTCCCCGACCTCGACCTGCCCGCCATGCGACTGCGACACCCGCCGCACAAGCGCCAGCCCGAGGCCGAAACCACCGGTGCGGCGATCCCGACTGGCATCCAGCCGCGAGAACGGCTCGAAGATTTTCTCCCGGCCTTCGACCGGCACACCCGGGCCGTCATCGTTGACCCGCACCTCGTAATAATCGCCGCTGCGCACCAGCGTCACTTCGACGCGCTGTTCGGCATAACGAATGGCGTTGCGCAGCAGATTGATCACCGCCCGCGCCATGAAACGCGGCTCGATGCGCACGGTGTCGATCCGGCAGTCACCGATCAGCAACTGCACCCCTGCCGCTTCTGCCTCCAGGGCCACGCTGCCGACCACGCTGTCGAGCCAGTTGGCGGCCTGAATGTTTTCGCGCTTGATCACCGTCGCACCGCGTTCGAGGCTGGCGTAGGTCAGCAGCTCGGAGACCATTTCCTCCAGTTCGCCAAGGTCGGCGTACATGTCGGCGATCAGTTCGCGGTTCTGGCTGGGGTCCGGCTGTTGCTTGAGCTGATCGAGTTCGAACGACAACCGCGCAATCGGCGTGCGCAACTCGTGGGACACGGCGTTGGTCAGCTCGCGCTGATTGGCGATCAGGCTCTCGATGCGCGCCGCCATCAGGTTGAAGTGTTCCGCCAGATCGCGAATGTTCGAGCGCTTGGATAATTGAATACGCACCGAGAGATCGTTATCGCCGAAACGCTCGGCAGCCAGGCGCAGTTTTTCCAGATCGCGCCAGTGCGGGCGCACCCAGAAGAACAGGACGATGCCGATCAGCACCGCAAGCATCGCGTAAGCCACCGCAATGTAGAACGGCATCAGGCTCGGTTCCGGCGGCAGCTTGATACTGAGCAGCTGCGAGCCACCGTCAATGTCGCTGATGAATTCAGTGTAGTTATCGCGAATCACCAACAGGTTCTGCGCCAGTTCGGCCTTTTCCTCAGGGCTGAGGGCCAGTTGATCCGCCTCCACCAGCTTCAGCGACAAGCCGTAGTGCGGGCGCAACGCTTCCAGTTGCTGCTCGCGCGCCGCACCTTGCTGATCGCGCATGTGCTCGACCAGTGACCACGCCTGCCCGCGCACCGCCTCACGGTTGTAGTCCTGCATCTGATTGTCGAGCAACGCGTTGAAGGTGTGCTCGACGGTTTGCAGGGCCAGTACCAGGCCCACCGTCATCACCAGAAACAGCCCGAGGAATAACCGCAGCATCTACAGCTCCCACGCAAACGGATTGAACAGATACCCCTTGCCCCACACGGTCTTGATACACACCGGCTCACGGGGGTTGTCCTTGAGTTTGTTGCGCAACTTGCTGATGTACACGTCGACGCTGCGATTGAGTCCGTCGAAGGCGATGCCGCGCATGCGGTTGAGGATGTCATCACGCGACAGGGTCTTGCCGGCGGCGCTGGCCAGCAGCCACAGCAGCTCGAACTCCATGGTGGTCATTTCGATGATTTCGCCGGCCAGGCGCACTTCGCGACAACTGCGATCGATGCTCAGCCGCCCGAACTCCAGCGAACTGACCACGCTGACATCCGGCATCTGCCGACGCTGCAACGCGCGCAGCCGCGCCAGCAGCACCGGCGGCTTGATCGGTTTGATCACGTAGTCATCGGCGCCGGACTCCAGGCCGAGAATGTGGTCGAGGTCGTCTTCCTTGGCGGTGAGGATCACTATCGGCGTGTCCGACACGCTGCGGATTTCCCGGCACACGTGCAGCCCGCTCTGCCCCGGCAGCATCAGGTCGAGCACCACCACTTTGGGCTGAAACTCGAGAAACGCGGCCATCGCCAGATCACCGCGATGCACCGCGCGCACCTCGTAGCCATGCTGCTCGAGAAAATGCGCAATCAGCGTGGCCAGACGCTCATCGTCTTCGACCAGCAGGACTTTGCCAAAACCCAGGTTATCCATAACGACCGTCTGCCAACCCATGTGTGAAGTGGTCGACAGTATGGCGGCAATCGCCGGTGAGGCGTTGTCCCGGGCAGCAAAAACCGGCCGCGGAGGCCGGTTTTTGTAGATGTTTCATACTCTTAAGAGTTTTTAACAGTTTTCTATGTAGGCGCTGCCGAAGGCTGCGATCTTTTGATCTTGCTTTAAAACATCAACAGATCGCAGCCTTCGGCAGCGCCTACAGGTTATGCGGTCGCGGGCACACCACTGTGGAAGCGGAACTCTTCGTCCGGCGACTCGATCAGTTCCTGCTCGGCGGCACGGACCTTTTCGATCACCTGGGCGATGTCCTTCGCGTCGCCGTACTGATAAGCCAGCTTCAGATACCCCTGGAAATGCCGCGCCTCGCTTTTCAGCAGGCCGAAATAGAACTTGCCGAGTTCTTCGTCCAGATGCGGCACCAGCGCTTCGAACCGCTCGCAACTGCGCGCTTCGATGAACGCGCCGACCACCAGCGTGTCGACCAGTTTCACCGGTTCGTGACTGCGTACCACTTTGCGCAGGCCCGAGGCGTAACGGCCGGCGTGGAGCTGGCGCAGCTCGATCTTGCGGCGTTTCATGATGCGCATGACTTGTTCGTGGTGCACCAGTTCTTCCCGGGCCAGACGCGACATCATGTTGATCAGGTCGACGTGGGAATGGTACTTGGCAATCAGGCTCAGCGCGGTGCTGGCGGCCTTGAACTCGCAGTTCTTGTGGTCGATCAGCAGGGTTTCCTGATCAGCCAGTGCGGCCTGGACCCAGGCGTCGGGCGTGCGGCAGCCAAGGAATTCGTGGATTTCGGGCAGGATCATGGGGCTCACGGTAAAGGTATTGGCGCGAAGGGCGCCGATTATACCGGCCTGCCCGCAGACCACCAGCGGCTGGCGTTGATATGCATCAAGTCGCGGTCCGACGAGCAGCAACTATAGTTGTGCAACGCCGTGCCTTTTCTTTGCTGGAGACTCCGCTCATGCAAGCCATTCGCAGCATTCTGGTGGTCATCGAACCCGAACATTCGGAAAGCCTGGCGCTCAAGCGCGCCAAGTTGATCGCCGGCGTGACCCAGGCTCATCTGCACCTGCTGGTGTGCGACCGCAAGCACGACCACGCCGGCATGCTCGGCGTGCTCAAAGCCGCGCTGCTGGCTGACGGCTACAGCGTGACCACCGAACAGGCGTGGAATGAAAGCCTGCACGAGACCATCATCGATGTGCAGCAGGCCGAAGGCTGCGGGCTGGTCATCAAGCAGCACTACCCTGACAGCCCATTGAAGAAAGCTCTGCTGACCCCGGCCGACTGGAAACTGCTGCGCCACTGCCCGACCCCGGTGTTGCTGGTGAAAACCTCCACACCGTGGAAAGACCGGGTGATTCTCGCGGCAGTCGACGTGGGCAACGCCGATGGCGAGCACCGGCACTTGCACACCACGATCATCGATCACGGCTTCGACATCGCCAGTCTGGCCAAGGGGCATCTGCATGTGATCAGTGCGCATCCTTCGCCAATGCTGTCGGCAGCGGACCCGACCTTACAGCTCAGCGAAACCATCGAAGCACGTTATCGCGAGCAATGCCGGGCGTTTCAGGCGGAATTCGATGTGGATGAAGAACACCTGCACATCGAGGAAGGCCCGGCGGATGTGCTGATCCCGTTCATGGCGCACAAGCTGCAGGCCGCAGTGACCGTGATCGGCACCGTGGCACGCACCGGGTTATCAGGCGCGCTGATCGGCAATACCGCCGAGGTGGTGCTGGATGCACTGGAAAGCGATGTGCTGGTGCTCAAACCGCAGGAAGTTGAGGATCATCTGGTGGAGCTGGCGGTGAAGCACTAAAAGCAAAAGATCGCAGCCTGCGGCAGCTCCTACAGGGGGAATGCGTTCTACCTGTAGGAGCTGCCGCAGGCTGCGATCTTTTGATCTTCAGGCGCCGAAGGCGTCCTTGAGGAAGCCGGGCGCGATGTAGCGCTGATAATGCGCTTCCGACAGCAGGAAGAATTCCCGATCAATGGCATCGCGCAGTTCCGGCAGGTTCCAGTCGCGGAACTCCGGCAACAACACCATTCCGTAGGCTTCCAGATTAATGATCACCCGCGCCCCGCGCGCAATCAGCTGATACGCCCAGCAATATTCCGACTGATGCGGCACAAAGCGGATCTTGCGCTGTTCCAGCTGCTGGCGCAGACGCGCCGAATCGAAGATCTCGACCTTGCTCGCCATCACTTGTGACAGCAATTGTTCCAGACGCAACCACACCGCACGTTTTTCTTCCTCGCCGTAACCATTCCAGTGGATCACTTCGTGGTGGAAACGCTTGCAGCCACGGCACACCAGATCTCCGTAAACAGTGGAGCAGAGGCCGACGCAGGGGGTCTTGATGGTCTGATTGGGCATAAATTGGCAAAACACTGAAACGCGGAACAGGCCCGCATGTTAGCCCTTTGTCAGGCATTGATCACCCCTCAAACGTCAGGGGCAAGCGCTGGATCGCGGTTTGATGCGCCCGCGTACAACGCCACCAAAGTCCAATAGAGTCCGACTTACCTTTAAATTTTTTTTGCCGTAGAATCAGCCAGCCTTTTAAGGCGCCAATGTCCGTTAGAAGCTGTTTTCAAAGCGTCACGAGCACAGTCGTTCCTTCAGAGCGGTGTTGGCGAAGGGTTTTTCCAGCGGGGAAAAGCCCAACGCCAACCCTCATCAGCTCCCCGTTCTGCAGGCGTAAAACTTTGAAAGCAGCTTCTGTAAGGAATTGCCGGTAATTCTGGCCGAACGACCCACAACGTCGTGAGGTGCATGAGTACGGCCATTTCGGGATGAGCGTCCCGGACACCCATTTGGGACCACTGATGAGGGTAATAACTGTGCTTGAAGCCTACCGCAAACATATCGAAGAGCGTGCAGCCCTGGGTATCGTTCCCCAGCCGCTTAACGCCGAACAAACTGCAGGCCTGGTCGAGCTGCTGAAGAATCCTCCGGCTGGCGAAGAAGCTTTCCTCGTTGACCTGATCACCAATCGCGTACCACCAGGAGTGGACGAAGCCGCTTACGTCAAAGCCGGTTTCCTCTCCGCACTGGCCAAAGGCGAAGTCACCTCCCCTCTGCTGGACAAGAAACGCGCTGTAGAACTGCTCGGCACCATGCAGGGCGGCTACAACATCGTGACCCTGGTTGAACTGCTGGACAACGCCGAGCTGGCGCCAGTGGCTGCCGAAGAACTCAAGCACACCCTGCTGATGTTCGATGCCTTCCACGACGTGGCTGAAAAAGCCAAGAACGGCAACGTTCACGCCAAGGCCGTGCTGCAATCCTGGGCTGACGGCGAGTGGTTCAAGAAGCGCCCGGTTCTGGCCGACAAGATCAGCCTGCGCGTGTTCAAGGTCACCGGCGAAACCAACACCGACGACCTGTCGCCTGCGCCAGACGCCTGGTCGCGTCCTGACATCCCGCTGCACGCCCTGGCCATGCTGAAAATGGCCCGTGACGGCATCGTTCCGGACGAGCAAGGCAAGACCGGCCCGATGAAGCAGATCGAAGAAATGCGCGGTCAAGGCTTCCCGATCGCCTACGTCGGTGACGTGGTCGGTACCGGTTCCTCGCGTAAATCGGCGACCAACTCGGTGCTGTGGTTCTTCGGCGACGACATCCCTTACGTGCCGAACAAGCGCGCTGGCGGTTTCTGCTTCGGCAGCAAAATCGCTCCGATCTTCTACAACACCATGGAAGATGCCGGCGCACTGCCAATCGAGTTCGACGTCTCGAACATGAACATGGGCGACGTGATCGACCTGTACCCGCACGCTGGCAAAGTCTGCAAGCACGGTACCGACGAAGTCATCACCACCTTCGAAATGAAGACCCCTGTGCTGCTGGACGAAGTCCGTGCCGGCGGTCGTATCCCGCTGATCATCGGCCGTGGCCTGACCGAAAAGGCTCGCGCCGAACTGGGTCTGCCTGCGTTCGACCTGTTCAAGAAGCCTGAAGCACCGGCTGAAAGCACCAAGGGCTTCACCCTGGCGCAGAAAATGGTCGGCAAGGCGTGCGGTCTGGCAGAAGGCAAAGGCGTGCGTCCTGGCACCTACTGCGAACCGAAGATGACCACCGTAGGTTCTCAGGACACCACCGGTCCGATGACCCGTGACGAACTGAAAGACCTGGCGTGCCTGGGCTTCTCCGCTGACCTGGTGATGCAGTCCTTCTGCCACACCGCGGCATATCCGAAGCCGATCGACGTGACCACCCACCACACCCTGCCTGACTTCATCATGACCCGTGGCGGCGTTTCCCTGCGTCCGGGCGACGGCATCATCCACTCGTGGCTGAACCGCATGCTGCTGCCAGACACCGTAGGTACCGGTGGTGACTCGCACACCCGTTTCCCGATGGGCATCTCGTTCCCGGCCGGTTCCGGTCTGGTCGCGTTTGCCGCAGCCACCGGCGTCATGCCGCTGGACATGCCGGAATCGATCCTGGTGCGCTTCAAAGGCAAAATGAAACCTGGCATCACCCTGCGTGACCTGGTTCATGCCATTCCTTACTTCGCCATCCAGAACGGTCTGCTGACCGTCGAGAAGAAAGGCAAGAAAAACGCCTTCTCCGGCCGCATCCTGGAAATCGAAGGTCTGGAAGGTCTGACCCTGGAACAGGCGTTCGAACTGTCCGACGCCTCGGCCGAACGTTCGGCTGCCGGTTGCACCATCAAGCTGTCGAAAGAGTCGATCACCGAGTACCTGCAGTCCAACATCACCCTGCTGCGCTGGATGATCGGCGAAGGCTACGGCGATGCACGTACCCTGGAACGTCGTGCTCAAGCGATGGAAGCCTGGATCGCCAATCCTGAGCTGATGGAAGCCGATGCCGACGCCGAATACGCCGAAGTCATCGAAATCGATCTGGCCGACATCAGCGAGCCTGTACTGTGCGCGCCGAACGACCCGGACGACGCCCGTCTGCTGTCCAGCGTGGCTGGCGAGAAAATCGACGAAGTGTTCATCGGTTCGTGCATGACCAACATCGGTCACTTCCGCGCTGCCGGTAAACTGCTGGATCAGGTCAAGGGTCAGCTGCCAACCCGTCTGTGGCTGTCGCCGCCGACCAAGATGGACGCTCACCAACTGACCGAAGAAGGCTACTACGGCATCTACGGCAAGGCCGGCGCACGCATGGAAATGCCAGGCTGCTCGCTGTGCATGGGTAACCAGGCACGCGTTGAGCCGAACAGCACCGTGGTCTCGACCTCCACCCGTAACTTCCCGAACCGTCTGGGCGACGGCGCGAACGTCTACCTGGCTTCGGCCGAGCTGGCGTCCGTCGCTTCGATCCTGGGTCGCCTGCCGACCGTCGAGGAGTACATGGAATATGCTGGCAAGATCGACAGCATGGCGGCCGATGTTTACCGCTACCTGTCCTTCGACCAGATCGCCGAGTTCCGTGAGGCTGCTGCGAACGCCAAGATCCCGGTCGTTCAAGCCTAACGCTGCAACGCAATGAAAAACGCCGCCCATCGTGAGATGAGCGGCGTTTTTTTATACCCGGAATTTCACTTACGCCTCCTGTAGGAGCTGCCGAAGGCTGCGATCTCTTGATCTTTAAAATCAAAAGATCGCAGCCTTCGGCAGCTCCTGCACAGAGGGGTTATGTGTTGAGCTTGAGGGCCTGCTGCACCGCGCCATCGACGCTCAGTCCGCTGAGGATCACCCCGTTAGCCGTCACCTCCGGCAATGCCTCCAGGGCAGTCAGCGCCTCATGCTTGAGCCGCGCCAGAATCAGGCGTTTACCCTCCTGATGCACCCGCAGGAAGAACTCCTGCATCGCCTCGATGCTGGTGCCGTCCAGGTCCGGGGTTTCCTCAAGACTGAGAATCACCGTGTGCACGGGTGCGTTCGAGTGACGAATCAAGTGCAGTGCAGCACCGAGAATCCGCTCCACATTGGCGAAGAACAACGCCTCACTGGGCCGCACAATCAGCACTCCGGGTTCAGTTGACGCCGTCGGATGACGCTGCAGATCGACAAAATCGTGCCCACCGTCAATCCGCCCAAGCACCTGAATATCCGCCGCCGACATTTGTTTGAGCATCAGCAACACGCTGATGGCCACCGACACCAGCAGCCCGTCGAGAATGCCCAGCACCAGCACCGCCCCCACCGCGCACAACACCAGCACCCGGTCCCGGCGCCAGATGAAATAGCGGCCCAGCGGCTGCAGACTCAAACCACGGCCCAGCGCATGCATGACGATGGCCGCCAGAATCGGCTCCGGTGTCAGCGCAATCCACGGCAACACTGTCAGCACGATCACCAGCACCACCAGCGCCGCGACCCCGCCGGCCCAGCGTGACGTCGCCCCGGCGGCCTCGTTCGCCGACGTCGCCGAATACCCGGCCCCCGCCGGCATGCCATGAAACAGCCCGGACAACAGATTCGACGCGCCCAGCGCCAGCAGATCACGGTTGGAGGTCACACGGTCGCCGTGCTTGAGCGCGAACGAGCTGATCGAACCGTACGACTCGGCGTACAGAATCATCACCAGCGCAAACCCCACCTCCCCCAGCCGCAACCAGTCGGTGAACGGCAGCACCGGCAGGTTCGGCAGCTCAAGGCTCAGGTCAATCAAGCCGATCAGCTTCACGCCATGTGCTGGCAGGTTCAGCCATTGCCCGGCGACGATGCCGATCACCACCACCAGCAAGCCACCGGGCACCCGTGGAAAGCGCGAGAACAGGCTCAACAACAGCAGCGCCACCGCGGTGACAGCGGCCGCCGGCCAGTTCCATTGCGGCAGTTGTTCGAGCAATTGCGGGGCGAAGCGCACCAGATTGGCGTCGGCCAGATGCACACCGACCACATTGGCGACCTGCTTGAGAATGATGGTCAACGCCAGACCAAAGGCGAATCCGCGCAGCACCGGTTTGGCGATAAACGAGGTGACGCTGCCAAAACGAAAGATCCCGGCCAGCAAGAACAACCCACCGGTGACCAGCACCAGCCCGACCGCCAGCGTCGCACGCAATTGCGGGTCACCATTGGCCATGGTCGCCGTGGCTGCCGCCAGTACCGCCGCCGAGGATGACGTGGCCGAAACAATGGCAAAGCGGCTGGTGCCAAACAGCCCATAGCAAAGCAACCCGGCAAACAGGGCAATCACCCCGGCCTGGGGCGCCAGCGCAGCGATGGTCGAATAGGCGACCGCTTCAGGCAACAACAGACCGGCAATCGACAGGCCGGCGAGGATGTCCCGCCAGCGATTGGGTTGTTCTACAGGTTGGGGCGCGCTCGACAATCCACTGTCTCCAGACGAAAAAAAGCCGCTGCGCATGAGAGATGTGCAGCGGCCTACTGTAGCTGAAAAGCGAAAGATCGCAGCCTTCGGCAGCTCCTACAGGGTTTGTGTATACCCTAGGAGCTGCCGCAGGCTACGATCTCTTGAGCTTGCCTTAAGCAGTCAGCGAATAAATCAGCGCCGAAATCGCCACCAGACCTACTGCCGTAACGAACACGTTCGACGCCTGACCGCGATAGCGCGCCATCGCCGGCACTTTACGAATCGCGTACATCGGCATCAGGAACAGAATCGCCGCGATCACCGGGCCGCCAATGGTCTCGATCATGCCCAGGATGCTCGGGTTGAGGGTCGCGACGATCCAGCACACCACCAGCATGAACGCCGCCACGATGCGATCCAGCGCCTTGGCACCCGGACGCTGGCCGCTCTTGACGATCAGGCCCTTGAGGCCTTCGCTGGCACCGATGTAGTGGCCGAGGAACGACTTGGAGATCGCCACAAAGGCAATCAACGGTGCCGCAAACGCGATGGTCGGGTTGCTGAAGTGGTTGGCCAGGTACGACAGGATCGACAGGTTCTGCGCCTTGGCTTCAGCCAGTTGTTCCGGCGACAGGGTCAGCACGCAACTGAAGACGAAGAACAGCACCATCACCACCATCAACAGGTGGGCACGGCAGAGGATTTGCGAGCTGCGCTGCTGCGCATTGGCCCCGTAGCGACGCTTCTGATCCACCGCGAAGGCCGAGATGATCGGCGAGTGGTTGAAGGAGAACACCATCACCGGGATCGCCAGCCACAGCGTGTGCAGCAGCGCCGACGGCGCCGGCACTTGCGAGACGGTGGTGAGGATGCCGCCGTTCCAGTGCGGAATCAGGTACACCGCGAGGAACAGCAGCGCGACGATAAACGGATAGACCATCAGGCTCATCGCCTTGACGATCGCCTGTTCGCCGCAACGCACCACGGCCAGCAGGCCGAGGATCAGCACGAACGACAGCAGCACGCGCGGTGGCGGTGTGATGTGCAGTTGGTGTTCGAGGAAGCTGGCGACGGTGTTGGTCAGGCCGACGCTGTAGATCAGCAGGATCGGGAAGATGGCGAAGAAGTACAGCAAGGTGATCAGCGCACCGGCCTTGATGCCGAAATGCTGCTCGACCACCTCGGTGATGTCGGCGCCTTCGCGACCGGAGAGCACGAAGCGGGTCAAGCCGCGATGGGCGAAGAACGTCATCGGGAAGGCCAGCAGCGCGAGGACCACCAGCGGCCAGAAGCCACCCAGACCCGCGTTGATCGGCAAAAACAGGGTGCCGGCGCCAATGGCGGTCCCGAACAGTCCCAACATCCACGTGGTGTCATGGCGATTCCAGCTCGACAGTTCAGCTGGTGCTGCCGCTTCATAGCGTTCGTCGACGCTATTGGCCTGATCATTCATCCGGTCGGATCTCCGCATTCCGGTCACTTGCCACTCGGTCAGGACGCGTCGGAAAAAACCGACAGACATGCTCCGGCCGAAACAGGGGCGCGATTCTCCGCGATAAATGAGCAGAAGCAAAGACTTAGCTGAGGAATGGTTGTACGGAGCAGATGACCGGGTTGTCGTTTTTGGGAAATTGGCTGTCGGCACAAGGTACGTGAGATGTCGTTTTCTGACACGTTTCACTGCAAGGTGTGATCGGGAAGACTTGATCAGATCGATCGAGCCAGGATGAATCCGAGCGACATGCAAAAAAGGCCGAACGCCAGCATTCCCCAGATTGGGTACATATCGCCCTTGTTTTTAATACGCATTCTTTCCTCCCACTCATCGTGCTCACGTTCCAGTTCTTCCATTCTGGCTTTGAGGTCATAAGTGTTCATGTTCGTTTTTCCTTTTTAGCTAATGGGTCTGACGGTGGTGAAACACGAACGCTCAAAACTTGAAAAAAACACTTGCTACAGCAGTGATTGCAGTCACCAGAGCACCTAATACGGCGAGCGGATATAAATACGTTTCCCTGCTTAGCTTTTTTTCTTCCGCCAGAAGTTTTTTTCTTTCGGCGATGAGTTTGCGTGTTTCATTTCGGAGTCTTTCGAGCTCCATATTTTCCCGATCATTCTGAAGCATTCGCCTTCCTTGGCTGTTGGCAGTGACTGCGCGGGCTGCTTTGTGCCCACATGATTTCGCGTTCATCACCATGCCGATAGCAGACGCATCTGCCAAATTCGTAGGCAAAATCCGCGAGTTTCGTAGGTAGCCTCATACAAAAACAGCGGCGGGGTCATCACCCCAAACTTTCAATTTGGCCGATATGTTCTAGCGTAAGAAGTCCCCTGCCCCACGGAGCCGTCCAATGCCCCTCGTGCGCGTCGACATCAAGAAACACAGCGATCCCACGTTCGCCAAACGCATCGGCGAGCAGATCTACGCTGCCATGCGCAGCACGATCAACGTGCCGGAGCACGACAATTTCCAGATCCTCAACGAGCGCGACGGCGAGCATTTCATCTTCGACCCGCAGTATCTGGGCATCCAGCGCAGCGATCAGTTGGTGATCATCCAGATCACCCTCAATGAAGGCCGGACGTTGGAGCAGAAAAAAGTCCTGTATCAGACCATCGCGCAGAACCTGAACGCACAACTGGGCATTCGCCTGGAAGACGTGTTCATCAATCTGGTGGAAGTCAAAAAGGAGAACTGGTCGTTCGGTAACGGCATCGCTCAATACGCCAGTTGACAGCCCTTCGCTGCCGCCAGCATGATCGGCGCATGAACCTTCGCCCGCTGCACCTCACCCGTACCACCACGACCGCCACCGGCGGGTCGTGGTGTTGCTGCCTGAGGTGAATCCAGCGCAGTGAACCCAAGGCCCCGCCAGCAATGGACGGGGCCTTGTTGTTTCTCCCGTCCGTGCGGCACTTGCAGCCCCCAAGGAGAAACACCATGTCCGCAGCACTGTTGATCATCGATATGCAGGTCGGTCTGTTCCATGGCCCGGAAAAACCCCACGACGGCGAACGTGTGCTTGCCAACATCCAGCACCTCATCAACCAGGCACACCAGCAACACGTGCCGATCTACGCCGTGCGCCACACCGGCCCCGCAGGCTCGCCAATTGCAGCTGGAAGCCCCTTCTGGCAATTGTTGCCGGAACTCGAACTGGACGCTGACACCGACCACCTGTTTGACAAATCCAGACCCAACGCCTTCCACGGCACGGACCTGGCGCAGCAGCTCGAAGCGGCAAAGATTGAAGACTTGTACCTCGTCGGCATGAAGACTCAGTTCTGCATCGACGCCACCTGCCGCGCCGCTGCCGATCTGGGCTTCAAACCGTGGCTGGTGGCCGACGCGCACACTTGCATGGACACCCCGACGCTATCCGCCCAAGCCATCATCGAGCACCACAACGCCACCCTCGGCGGCGCCTTCGCGCGGCGGATCAACAGTGCCGATGTGACTTTCTGAATCGAATCTACGCCGTCGCACCAAAGTGCGGCGGCGTCAATGCGCAATCTGCAACTGCATTTGTTTTCCTACAAGGTTGTTTAAATCTTTACTGTTACCAATGATGTTTATCAACAGCAACAACCGACTCTTCGTGCAGACAACCACTCTTAACACCTAAAACAACCCGACACTTCAGATTAATCCTACGAATCAAAGCAACTTAAAAAACAGCAACAAAACATTACCCAATGACAAATACAGCCAATGTGTTACAAGCAACTACCTCGCCATTGAAAACCGCTGTAAGTCGGGCCTATATTTTTCACGCTTGAAGTTAGCGCACTTGATCCGTGCATAACCTGAAAATTCTGATAACGAGGATGGCGTATGCAAAAGAGTATTCTGACCTGCCTGTTGCTGGCAGGAGCGCTGCTTCCTTTCGCCGCTGTGGCGCAACAAGCCCCGGCGAGTACCGACGTTCGCGAACTAGCCTCCTCAGCCCGCTGGCTGACTACCCGGGTTTATATCGAAGGCGCTGCCGAAACCGATGTGAAAGCCAATTATCCCGGCGTCGTTGGCATATCGACCTGGGATCCCGAACGCAATCGATATGAGTTCTTTCATGTCGATACTGGACATTCAAAATACAACAATGGCGGCGGTGGTTATTTCTTTGTCACCGGCGACCACAAGCAACATGTTCTTGTACCGGATATCGGCACCACCAAAACCATTGTCCGACGCATGGAAACACTGAGTAAAAACGAATTCACTTACTCCCGGGAAGTGCCACGCGACATGGTGGAAGGTAACCCGCCTGTGCGCATCTACGTGGTTCACGCACCTTACACAGGAACAGTCGAAACGAAATCAGCCCTCTGACAATAAAACAGGAAGTTCACCATGCAAAAAACACTTAAAACATTACTGATGTCGTCACTGCTGATCTCTGCGGCCTGCTGCACGGCAGCCCACGCGCAATCCGCCACTCCACCGGCGAAAATTGCCGTCGCCACCCCGGACAACGCGATGATGCTCACCGTGTTCCTGAAACATGACCAGTCGCGCCCGTTGAGTGAAATAAAAGCCCAGCTCGCGCGGCAAGGCTTCTATAAAACCTTTCCACCGGCCGGCGTCGAAGTGGTGAGCTGGAGCATCATGATGGGCATCGGCCAGGTGGTCACCGTGCGTTTTCCGGCTTCGCGCCTGGCGGAAGTCAACCTAGCCCTGGAAAACACCGCGTGGGGCAGTTACCGGACCGAGTTCTATCCAACCTATGATTTCAAAACGATTGCCCTGGCCGAGCAGACCAAAGCCCAGGCAGCCCAATGATCGAGCCAGCGCC
This sequence comes from Pseudomonas serboccidentalis, assembly GCF_028830055.1. Classification (NCBI taxonomy): domain Bacteria; kingdom Pseudomonadati; phylum Pseudomonadota; class Gammaproteobacteria; order Pseudomonadales; family Pseudomonadaceae; genus Pseudomonas; species Pseudomonas serboccidentalis. The sequence goes on along the minus strand of NZ_CP101655.1, from coordinate 5,165,903 downwards.
CTTGCTTCTTGCGCGAAGGCGTCCAGAATCAAGTCAGCGCCGCACGAATGACGACGATTGCAACGATTGCCAGGCCGCTGCGCAATCAGCACTCTGCAACGACTTTCGCGAACCAACCCCGCCGACGATCACAGGAGCCGTGCAATGCCCGCCACCGTTCTGGTACTGGTTGAAACCATCAATGACTATCTACCGATTCTCGAGCATCAGGGCTTTCATCTGATCCTCGCGCCGACTCCTGCCGAACGGGCGCAAGCCATCGCCACCCATGGTTCGCGGATCGACGCCGTGCTGACCCGTGGCCCGCTGGGCCTGACCGCGGACGAAATCGACGCCTTGCCGGCCCTTAAAATCATCACCGTGATCGGCGCCGGTTACGAACACGTCGACCTGCAGGCCGCCAGCGACCGCGGGATTACCGTAACCAACGGCGCCGGGGTCAACGCCTCGTCGGTGGCCGACCATGCCATGGCCATGCTGCTGGCACTGGTGCGCGACATTCCGCGCTGCGACGCGGCGGTGCGCCGGGGTGAATGGCCGAAGATCATGCGCCCGTCGCTGGCCAACAAACATCTGGGCATTCTCGGCCTGGGCGCGGTGGGCATGGCGATCGCCAAGCGCGCCCACCTCGGTTTTGACATGCACATTCATTACCACAATCGGCAGGTGCGCAGCGATGTGCCGTACGCGTTCTGCTCGACACCCACCGAACTGGCGCGGGCCTCCGACTGTCTGATCGTTGCGACGCCTGGCGGTATCGGCACCCAGCATCTGGTGACCCGCCCGGTGCTCGATGCGCTTGGCCCGAAAGGCTTCATCGTCAATATCGCCAGGGCGAGCGTGATCGCCACCGCCGACCTGATCACCGCCCTTGAGCAACGGCGGATTGCCGGTGCTGCGCTGGATGTGTTCGATCACGAACCGCAGGTGCCGGATGCGCTGAAAACCTTGAGCAACGTGATTCTCACGCCGCACGTCGCCGGCCTGTCACCGGAAGCCACCCAAGGCACAGTTGAACTGGTCGGCAAAAACCTCGTAGCGTTTTTCTCCGGGCAACCGGTGCTGACACCGATCACCCTCCCCCCAAGGCTCAACAACCAGCGCGTGCATTGAAAAGAGCCGGCAGCGCCCTGCTGTCGGGCCTATTCGAAACGTTGATTATCCTGCAACACGCTAACCTATAAGACCGTTGCGCGCTTGTAGCTGTCTTGGCGCGCCATTAGATTAGCCAATGATGTCTGGCCTCCAAAATAAGCAGAAGGGATAAGCATGGCGCTTACTGACCAGTCCACCCGTATCCGCTCTGGCGAAGAACTCGATGCCAGCCTGATCGATCCGTACCTCAAGGCACACATTCCGGGCCTGACCGGCACGCCGCAGATCAGCCAGTTTCCCGGTGGTGCGTCGAACCTGACTTACCTTCTGGAATACCCGCAGCAGGAGTTCGTACTGCGCCGGCCGCCGTTCGGCCACAAGGCCAAGTCCGCCCACGACATGGGCCGCGAATTTCGCATCCTCAATCAGCTGCGTGACGGTTTTCCGTACTGCCCCAAGGCCTACGTGCACTGCACTGATGAGTCGGTGATCGGCGCCGAGTTCTACGTGATGGAACGGGTCAAGGGCATCATCCTGCGCTCCGACCTGCCGCCGGAACTGGGCCTCGATGCAGCTAAAACCGAAGCGCTGTGCAAGAGCTTCATCGACCGCTTCGTCGAGCTGCACCAGGTCGACTACAACGCTTGCGGCCTCGGCGATCTGGGCAAACCGGAAGGCTACGTCGCCCGCCAGATCAAAGGCTGGAGCGAACGCTACGAAAAAGCCCTGACCCCGGATGCGCCGCACTGGGAGAAGGTCAAAGCCTGGCTCAACGACAAGATGCCGGCCGACCACCCGACCTCGAGCATCGTGCACAACGACTACCGCTTCGACAACGTGATCCTCGACCCGGACAACCCGATGCAAATCATCGGCGTGCTCGACTGGGAACTGACCACCCTCGGCGATCCGCTGATGGATCTGGGCAACACCCTCGCGTATTGGATAGAGGCTGATGACCCGGCGCCGGTGCAACTGATGCGCCGCCAGCCGAGCCACGCCCCGGGCATGCTGACCCGCCGCGAGTTCGTCGATTACTACGCCGAGCGTTCGGGCATCCGGATCGACAATTTCGACTTCTACTACACCTACGGCCTGTTCCGCCTGGCCGGCATCGTGCAGCAGATCTACTACCGCTTCTACCACGGCCAGACCCAGGACAAACGCTTCGCGCAGTTCATTCACATGAACAAACTGCTGGAGCAGATGAGCCTGCAGGTCATTGCGAAATCGAGCCTCTGACGGCCCACACCAAGGAACCCTTATGTCCAAGACTCAGTTGTTCGACCTCGACGGCAAAATCGCATTCGTCTCCGGCGCCAGCCGTGGCATCGGTGAAGCCATCGCCAAACTGCTGGCCCAGCAAGGCGCCCACGTGATCGTTTCGAGCCGCAAGCTCGAAGGCTGCCAGCACGTGGCGGACGCGATCATCGCCGCCGGCGGCAAAGCTACCGCCGTGGCCTGCCACATCGGTGAAATGGAACAGATCAGCCAGGTGTTCGCCGGGATCAAGGAGCAGTTCGGCCGTCTGGATATTCTGGTCAACAACGCCGCGACCAATCCGCAGTTCTGCAACGTACTGGACACCGATCTGGGCGCGTTCCAGAAGACCGTCGACGTGAACATTCGCGGCTACTTCTTCATGTCGGTGGAAGCCGGCAAGCTGATGCGTGAAAACGGTGGCGGCAGCATCATCAACGTCGCGTCGATCAACGGTATTTCACCGGGCGTGTTCCAGGGCATCTATTCGGTGACCAAAGCCGCCGTGATCAACATGACCAAGGTCTTCGCCAAGGAATGCGCGCAGTTCGGCATTCGCTGCAACGCCCTGCTGCCGGGCCTGACCGACACCAAGTTCGCTTCGGCACTGGTGAAAAATGACGCGATCCTCAAGCAGGCGCTGACGCAGATTCCGCTCAAGCGCGTGGCCGATCCGAGTGAAATGGCCGGCGCGGTGTTGTATCTGGCGAGCGATGCGTCGAGCTACACCACCGGGGTTTCGCTGAATGTGGACGGTGGGTTCCTGTCCTGATACTGATCATCGGGTAACCGCAATCCCTGTAGGAGCGAGCCTGCTCGCGATAGCGCCAGTACAGTCAATATTTGCACCGACTGACCGACCGCTATCGCGAGCAGGCTCACTCCTACAGTTTTCGAACAGGCGCCCATCACCTTCGGCATCAGCCAACCACAGTGCACCGACAACCATCGCAACACCAGGCAAGCAGCCCGCGCCGACCAGATCGGCCACAACCCAATCCGCTCGACCCGAGCCCTCGACTCAAACGCCGCCCACGCTACTGCGTGACACAACGAGTGGTGGTGGTATGCCGAGTGACCTGCTCGTCAACGTACATATCGCCAGACACCTGAGTGTTTTCCAGGGTCTGACAAGTACGAACCGGCGGTGGTGGTGGAGCAGCAGGAGGCGGTGGCGGAGGACTGGCGCAGCCGCTGAGCAGCGCGACAGAGAATGCCAGCGACAAGGGTAAAAACACGCGTTTCCCAGGATTATTCATAGGACGACCCGCGATGAATGGAAGAGCCACTTCCACCATCGCGCACAACTGCAGCGGATGACAGAAGACCTGACCACTCATTCTTTATAGCCGACCACCCTGTAAGCGCCAGTGAAATGGAGGCGGATGGGGGAATGAGCTGTCGATTTTGTGGGAGATGGATAGCGCCATCGCCAGCAGGCTGGTGCCCACGGGGCAGATGAAGGGATCAACCCCCGCCCCTAAACCAAATCCGGATCCCGCGAGGACCGCAACGAATTACTCTCCAACTCATACCGCAACTCTTCAATCAACGCCTCGACCGCCTCAGCCGTACGCAACGCATTGAGCTTCAACCCACTGATCACCAGATCCACCTGCCCGGACCCCGGGTGATACAGCTTCACCGTCAGCGAATGATCCCCATCCACTGAACACTCACACGCCAGCGGCGAAAAACTCTGCTCAAGGCGGGCGCGCAACTGCGCAAGATTCATCATGGAGCCTGTTCCTTTAGCTGTTTCGAAGGGAGACGATCCCAAGCCAACAGGCTCGTATCGCACTCCACCAGACTAAGAACTGCCCCACCGCACCAGAACCTGCATTTGCACCGCATCGACTAGTGCATTTGCACCTATCGCTGCCCCTTCGTGCCGCGCTCGCCAGAAAACAAACCACGCTCCCGCGCCCAGACAATCGCCTCGCTGCGACTGTGCACATCGAGCTTGGAATACACCGTCGCCACATGATTGCGCACAGTATTGGGCGCCAGTTTCAGCCGCGCGGCGATCTCCTTGTCGGCCAGACCTTCACAGATCAACCCCAGCACATCACGCTCACGCGCCGTCAGGTCGGTGAACGACACGCTGGGCAGTTGCGGCGAGTTGACCTTCTTCACGTTGGCCAGTTTTTCGATCAGCGTCCGGCTGAACCACGAAGCGTCTTTCATCACCTCTTCAATCGCCGCCACCAATTCCAGCTCGGTGCGTTTGCGCTCGGTGATGTCCATCAGCACCAGCAGATAGCACGGCGTGTCCTGAATATTCACGGTGTCGGCGGACACCGCGCACTCCAGCAGGTCCGCGTCCTTCTTGCGCACCCGCACATCGACCCGGTCCACCCGCCCGCTTTTCGCCAGTGCGCTCAGCAGCCGCGCCCGGGCGCCATCGTCGTCGATGAAATTCAGCTGCGTCACGGTATTGCCGACTACGTCGTCGCTGTCATACGCCAGGGTGTCGAGGAACGCCTGATTGACATCGATCACCTGCTGCTCATCGGCGCTGCAGATCAGAATCGGCACCGGGGTCAGACGGAAGGCCTTGGCGAAGCGCTCCTCGCTCTGACGCAGCGCCACTTCGGCCTTGTGCCGCAGTTCCATGTCGACGAAGGAAAACAGCATGCAATCCTCATCGTTGAGCAGCAACGGCTGCCCGGCGACGATCACTTGTTTGCTGCCGCCATCGGGCAGGCGCAGTTCGGCCTGCATCTGCGGAATGGTCGCCACGTCGCGCAGGCGCTGGATCGCCAGGTCCTTGCGTTCGGCCTGTTCGAAGATGTCGATTTCATAGGCCGAAGTGCCGATTACCTGATCGCGGGTGTAGCCGGTCATCTCCAGAAACCCGGGATTGACCTTGATGTAACGCAAATCGCTGAGGCGGCAGATCACCGCCGGCGCCGGGTTGGCATTGAAGGTTTTTTCGAAGCGCTGCTCGGCGTTGGCCCAGTCGGTGACGTCGCTCATGATCAGCACCAGCGACTCCGGCTGCCCCTCGCGATCCGTCAGCACCATGCTGCGCACGTTGTGCACCCAGACGCGTTCCGGATCGTCCACCGCGAACATTTCGATCAGCACGTCGCTGAACACTTCACAGCGGGCGACGCGACTGATCGGGTAGCTCTCCGGCGGCAACAGGTGATTATTGCGATAACGCAAGCTGAAGCGCTTGGCGTACTCATCGGCGTTGGTGCCCAACTCACCGATCCGGCTGACGCCGTGCATGGCCAGCGCTGCCTCGTTGGCCCAGAGGATACTCTGATCGAGCTCAAGCAGAATCACCCCGTCGGACAGCCCGGCGATGATCTGCTGCAACTGCCGACGATTGGTTTCGCGGGTCAGGACTTCCTGGCTCATTGGACCTCCACAGGGAATGCGCGTGTGAAGATTACGACCGCAGGCGCCCGTGATCGTGCCGACCCGTTCGACAACACCACAAATCCCTGCAGGAGTGAGCGTGCATTCGCGACTTCAGGGATTGTCGACTAACGTTAACTCCTCATCGGATTGAGCCCCTGCCAGTCACACCGGGCTCTTGATCAAGGAGAGACTGATGACGTCGCGTCGCAACATCGAACAGACTTATCGCACCTGGTCCAGCCCCATTCTGCTGGAGCTGAAAAAGCGCGAACACCAAATGGCGCCGGTCGAGCGTCAGGCACTGGAGAATGTTTTGGTCGAACGACGGTTGCTGGATGTGGGCAACCCGGACGGCCCTGACCGGCGCCAGGGCACTGCGAGCAAAAATGACCGCCCGGGTTGATCAGCGCATCAGACGGGGGTGAAATTCAGCCCCAGCTTCAGCAGTTGTTTGCGCAGCATCGAAGGTTTCACAACAGCCATTGCCGCCCGCCATTGCAGCGCCAGCAAACGATTCAGTTTCTGCTGGCTGACTACCGGCTCAGCCAGTAAACAACTCTGGCCGTCACGGATGCCGATGACGTTCAGCAACCAGTCATCGCCCTGCCCGTCCATCCAGCCGCAGATCTCGTTGCGATGTTTGTGAAGCAATCCATCGGCGTCCCACACCGTCATCTGTGCGAAAACCTGTGGCAGGTTACTCTCCGCCTTGAAGCGTTTCAGATCCGCCGCCAACGCGCTCTGCAGGTCTGCTTCGATGGCGGCCTGACATTCGAGGAAGTACCGCTCGGGCCAGTTCGCAGCCAGTTTCGCCCGCTGAGCCAATGCTGCGTAAGCCTCAATATCCAGCTCTGTGGTCATCTGCCCGGTGAGGTTGAGCGTGTTGTCGAGGATCGCCGTGGCCAGCAATGCCGCGCTCTGCTCGCTGATTCGCGGTAGCAGACCGGCGGCTTGCCAGCGCCGAAAAACCAGCGTCGCCGCGGCGCCGATCGGGCGGATGTCGGCGGCCGAACCCAGTCGCTCAGCCCAGTACGGCTCATGACCGGGATGATGGTCGATGACCTCCACCACCTGATCGAGCACCACCAGCGGGTCGAAGTGGTGATAGTCGGAGACATCGACCAGCACAAATTCATCTTTTACTTGAGGTGTGTAACCGTGAAAAGCAGCGCCCCAACTCAGAACGGTCGGCGACACACTGCTATTGGGTTTCGCGCTACTGACGGCGCGGGCGGGAACGCCTTGCAGGTTGAGCAATTCAGCGTAGGCGATGCAGCAGGCGTAGGCGTCGATGTCCAGATAGGATGCGCCGGAGGTGATGATTTTCATGGGGCGCAACCGTCGCACATTTCTATGACATCGGGGTGACATAAAAAGATCGCAGCCTCGTTTCACTCGACAGCTCCTACAGAGACGAACACAAATCCCATGCAGGAGCTGCCGCAGGCTCGGGCCGCGATCGGACGATCTTTTGATCTTCAGGCCGCGCGCTGCCCCGCTGCCACCGCCGCCGAAGCCGCGAGCATCGCCCGCAACAACACCGCACACCCGGCCGCCAGATCGTCCGGCGCCGCGTTTTCGATTTCGTTGTGGCTGATGCCGCCCTCGCACGGCACGAAGATCATCCCGGCCGGGCCGAGTTCGGCGAGGAAGATCGCATCGTGGCCGGCGCCGCTGACGATGTCCATGTGCGACAGGCCCAGACCTTTCGCCGCGCCGCGCACGGCTTCGACGCAGCCTTTTTCGAAGTACAGCGGCGGGAAGTCGGCGGTCGGGGTCAGTTCATAGGTCAGGCCGTGTTCTTCGCAGGTGGCGTCGATGATCTGTTTCACTTCGGCGATCATCGAATCCAGGCGCGCCGGTTGCAGATGGCGGAAGTCGAGGGTCATGCGTACTTCACCGGGGATGACGTTGCGCGAGCCGGGATAGGCTTGCAGGCAACCGACGGTGCCGCAAGCGTGCGGTTGATGGCCGAGGGCGGCGCGATTGACCGCACCGACGATCACCGAGGCGCCAACCAGGGCGTCCTTGCGCAGGTGCATCGGCGTCGGGCCGGCGTGGGCTTCTACACCGCGCAGTTTCAGGTCGAACCACTTCTGCCCCAGCGCGCCGAGCACCACGCCGATGGTTTTCTGTTCGTCTTCGAGGATCGGGCCTTGTTCGATGTGCGCTTCAAAATAAGCGCCGACCTTGTGCCCGCTGACTTTGCGCGACCCGGCATAGCCGATGGCGTTCAGCGCTTCACCAACGGTGACGCCCTCGGCGTCGACCTTGGCCAGGGTTTCTTCGAGGGTGAATTTCTCGGCGAACACCCCGGAGCCCATCATGCACGGGGCGAAGCGCGAGCCTTCTTCGTTGGTCCAGACCACCACTTCCAGCGGCGCTTCGGTTTCCACGCCGAGGTCATTGAGGGTGCGCAACACTTCGACGCCGGCGAGCACGCCAAAGCAGCCGTCGAACTTGCCGCCAGTGGGCTGAGTGTCGATGTGGCTGCCGGTCATCACCGGCGGCAAGTCAGGATTGCGCCCCGGGCGGCGGGCGAAGATGTTGCCGACTTCATCCACCGTGACGCTGCACCCGGCGTCCTTGCACCATTGCACGAACAGGTCGCGGGCCTGGCGATCGAGGTCGGTGAGAGCCAGGCGACAGACCCCGCCCTTGACCGTCGCACCAAGCTTGGCGAGTTCCATGAGCGAGGCCCAGAGGCGGTCGCGGTTGATGTGCTGATGGGTGGATTGCAGAACGTCTACGGCTGCGTTCATGTTGATCTCCTCAGGCAGTTTGAGATGTTGCTGTGGTGTCTGGTGGACCGCTATCGCGAGCAGGCTCACTCCTACAAGGGAACGCATTTCATCTGTAGGAGTGAGCCTGCTCGCGATGAGGGCCTCCCTTACACCGCTGTTTTCATGATCGAAGGCTGCGCCCGCATCACGCACAACCCGTAATAAATCACCCCACCCAGCGCCGAGCCGGTGAACCAGCCGTAGCTGTAGAACCAGCTGAACGCATCGCTACCGAGCGACAGCAGGGTCAGCACCACCGGCACGCCGAACGCGACAAACCCGGCCCAATTCCACGCCGGATACACGTCGTCGCGATACAACCCGGCCAGGTCCAGTTGCTGTTTCTTGATCAGGAAATAGTCCACCACCATGATCCCGGCGATCGGCCCGAGCAGGCTCGAATAGCCCAGCAGCCAGTTGGAATACACGGTTTCCAGGCTGACGTCGGAGACGATCAGCCCGAGCTTTTTCAGCAGCTCGTGAGCCATCAGCGCCAGCCCGACAAACCCGGTGAGCAACACTGCTTTGGTGCGGTTGATCACCTTGGGCGCGATGTTCTGGAAATCGTTGGTCGGCGAAACGATGTTCGCCGCGGTGTTGGTCGACAGCGTGGCGATGATGATCAGTGCCATGGCCACCGCGACCCACACCGGGCTCTGAATATGGCCGATCAGGCTGACCGGATCGGACACGGTGACACCGACCAGTTTCACCGACGCGGCGGTCATCACCACCCCCAGCGAAGCGAACAAGAACATGGTCAGCGGCAGGCCGAAAATCTGCCCGAGGATCTGGTCCTTCTGGCTTTTGGCGTAACGGCTGAAGTCGGGAATGTTCAGCGACAGCGTGGCCCAGAAGCCAACCATCGCCGTCAGCCCGGCGGCAAAATAACTGACCACGCTGGCGCCCTCAGGGCGTTTCGGTGGAATCGCCAGCAACTCAGTCATCGACACATTGGGCATCGCCCACATCAGCAAGCCGATGCCCACCGCCACCAGCAACGGTGCGGACAGGGTTTCCAGCCACTTGATCGACTCGGCGCCCCGGATCACCACCCACAGGTTCAGCGACCAGAAGATCATGAAGCCGATCACCTCGCCGGTGCCGCCAAGGGATTTCCAGCCCTCGAACACCGAGCCGAGAAACAGGTGAATCGCCAGTCCGCCAAACATCGTTTGAATACCGAACCAGCCGCACGCCACCAGCGCACGAATCAGGCACGGCACGTTGGAGCCGAGCACGCCGAACGACGAGCGCAGCAACACCGGAAATGGAATGCCGTACTTGGTGCCGGGAAAGGCGTTGAGCGTGAGCGGGATCAGCACGATGACGTTGGCCAGCAGAATCGCCATCAGCGCTTCGCCCACGCTCAGGCCGAAATACGCGGTGAGCACACCGCCGAGGGTGTAGGTCGGCACGCACACCGCCATGCCGACCCACAGCGCGGTGATGTGCCATTTGTTCCAGGTTCGTTCGCGCACCTTGGTCGGTGCCATGTCGTGGTTGTAACGGGGACTGTCGAGGACGTCGCTGCCGGCTTCGAGTTCGAACAAGCCGTCGCGCTCGGTCACTTGCGATCTGTTCTGTTGCATGGCCGCTCCACTGTTCTTCTGATTATTTTTTTGCTCATCAGGCGGCTGCGCACGAGGGTGCGAGCCGGACGATGGCCGGAGGAACTGACAACTTTGTTGCACCGGCCATGGTGTCAGCGGCGGCATCAATAAACGTGCCGGGTGCCCCGCTTGTGCATCGGGCCGTGTTTCAAACGCATTGCAACTTTCTGATATTTCTCGGTTTTAATTATTTACCGAAGGCGTCCGCGAAAACTTGTCTGCACGCTCAGGCCAAACGTTTGCCAAGTTGTTCGAACTGTCAGGACTCAATCTGGTGCACTGCACTTTTTTTCATCCGGGGCGATCAACCGCAGCTCAACTTCAAGCAGCTGATTTCACATAGGAAATCTTGCTCATATTTCCATCCTGTCAAGTGCGTCAAAATGGTGAACAGCCTCACCATTTTGGTGATTTACAGTTTTTATCGTTATTTTTCATATACTTAAAACAGTCATAAGCTTATAAAAAATAATCTTGATCAATTGCATAACTGCGACTAGCTTCTATTCCTGACAGCGATGACAGGAATACGCCGATCAACGCTGTACATCAATAAAACATTTAGAACCGGCATAAGTCGGTCATGCCTGCGAGGAACTCGGAATGTCTCTGTTGATCCGTGGCGCCACCGTTGTTACCCATGATGAAAGTTACCGCGCCGACGTCTATTGCGCCGACGGCGTGATCAAAGCCATCGGTGAAAACCTTGATATTCCCGCCGGCGCCGAAGTGCTCGACGGCAGCGGCCAATACCTGATGCCCGGCGGCATCGACCCACACACCCACATGCAACTGCCCTTCATGGGCACCGTGGCCAGTGAAGACTTCTACAGCGGCACGGCAGCCGGTCTGGCCGGCGGCACCACGTCGATCATCGACTTCGTGATTCCCAATCCGCAGCAGTCACTGCTCGAAGCGTTTCATCAGTGGCGAGGCTGGGCCGAGAAGTCGGCGTCCGACTACGGTTTCCACGTCGCGATCACCTGGTGGAGCGAGCAAGTGCGTGAGGAAATGGCCGAGCTGGTCAGCCATCACGGGATCAACAGCTTCAAGCATTTCATGGCCTACAAGAACGCGATCATGGCCGCCGACGACACGCTGGTGGCGAGCTTCGAGCGCTGCCTGGAACTCGGCGCCGTGCCGACCGTGCACGCGGAAAACGGCGAGTTGGTCTATCACCTGCAACGCAAGCTGATGGCTCAGGGCATCACCGGACCGGAAGCGCATCCGCTGTCGCGGCCCTCGCAGGTGGAAGGCGAAGCGGCGAGCCGGGCGATTCGCATTGCCGAAACCATCGGCACGCCGTTGTACCTGGTGCACGTTTCGACCAAGGAAGCCCTCGACGAAATCACCTACGCCCGCAGCAAGGGCCAACCGGTGTACGGCGAAGTGCTGGCCGGGCATCTGCTGCTCGACGACAGTGTCTATCAGCACCCGGACTGGCAGACCGCCGCCGGTTACGTGATGAGCCCGCCGTTCCGTCCGCGCGGGCATCAGGAAGCGCTGTGGCATGGCCTGCAAAGCGGCAATCTGCACACCACCGCCACCGATCACTGCTGCTTCTGCGCCGAGCAGAAAGCTGCCGGGCGCGACGATTTCAGCAAGATCCCCAACGGCACCGCCGGCATCGAAGACCGCATGGCGGTGCTGTGGGATGAAGGGGTCAACACCGGGCGGTTGTCGATGCAGGACTTCGTCGGCCTCACCTCCACCCACACCGCGAAAATCTTCAATCTCTACCCGCGCAAAGGCGCGATTCGCGTCGGCGCCGATGCCGACCTGGTGCTGTGGGACCCGCAAGGCACCCGCACCATCTCCGCCAAGACGCACCATCAGCAGGTGGACTTCAACATCTTCGAAGGCAAGACCGTGCGCGGCGTGCCGAGCCATACCGTCAGCCAGGGCAAAGTGGTCTGGGCCGACGGCGACCTGCGCGCCGAGCGCGGGGCCGGACGCTATATCGAACGGCCGGCGTATCCGGCGGTGTTTGATTTGCTGAATAAGCGGGCTGAATTACACAAGCCCACAGCGGTTAAACGCTGAGAACCAGGCCTTCGGCCTTCGCGAGCAGGCTCGCTCCCACATTTGGAATGCATTCCCCTGTAGGAGCTGCCGAAGGCTCGGGCCGCGTTCGGACGATCTTTTGACTTTGCCGTTAAAGATCAAAATCAAAAGATCGTCCGAACGCGGCCCGAGCCTTCGGCAGCTCCTACAGGGAATTGACCAATGCCCGTCAGAGGCAGAAAACCGTGAGGCACAAAACCGTGATCGAGACCCTGAACCATCTCCCGCACCCGCACGAAAGCGCGGCCGCCCTCGCCGGCCATTTCACTGATCTGGCGCCGCCGCTCAACGCCCGGCAGGCGCATCTGGAGGCGTCGCGCTGCCTGTATTGCTACGACGCGCCGTGCGTCAATGCGTGCCCGAGCGAAATCGACATTCCTTCGTTCATCCGTAACATCCACCAGGACAACGTGCCCGGTGCGGCGCAGAAAATCCTTTCGGCGAACATCCTCGGCGGCAGTTGTGCGCGGGTCTGTCCGACCGAGATCCTCTGCCAGCAAGCTTGCGTGCGCAACAACGCGCAGGAATGCGCGCCGGTGCTGATCGGCCTGCTGCAACGCTACGCCGTGGACAACGCGCACTTCACCGAGCACCCGTTCCAGCGTGCGGCCAGCACCGGCAAGCGCATCGCCGTGGTCGGCGCCGGGCCGGCAGGTTTGTCCTGCGCCCACCGTAGCGCCATGCACGGGCATGACGTGGTGATTTTCGAAGCACGGGAGAAGGCTGGCGGCCTCAACGAATACGGAATCGCCAAGTACAAACTGGTCGACGACTACGCGCAGAAGGAACTGGATTTCCTCTTGCAGATCGGTGGCATCGAGATCCGCCACGGACAGAAACTCGGCGACAACCTGACCCTCGGCGAATTGCATCAGCAGTTCGACGCGGTGTTCCTTGGCCTTGGCCTCAATGCCAGCAAGCAGCTCGGCCTGCCTCACGAGGACGCCCCCGGCCTGCTCGCCGCCACCGACTACATCCGCGAACTGCGCCAGGCCGATGACCTGACGCAACTGCCGCTGGCCGAACGCTGCATCGTCCTCGGCGCCGGCAACACGGCGATCGACATGGCCGTGCAAATGGCCCGCCTCGGTGCCCGCGACGTCAATCTGGTGTATCGCCGTGGCGCGGCGGACATGGGCGCCACCGGTCACGAACAAGACATCGCCAAGGCCAATCAGGTGCGCCTGCTGACCTGGGCGCAACCGGATGAAGTGCTGCTCGATGCGCAAGGCCAGGTACGCGGCATGCGTTTCGCCCGCACGACTCTGGTCGAGGGTCGCCTGCAAACCACCGGCGAAACCTTCGAACTGGCGGCCGACGCGATCTTCAAAGCCATCGGCCAGGCCTTCGACAGCAGCGCCCTCGCCGACCCGCTGGCCCGCGAACTCAAGCGCCAGGGCGAACGGATTCAGGTCGATGACAACCTGCGCACCAGCATCCCCGGCGTGTACGCCGGTGGCGACTGCACCAGCCTCGATCAGGACCTCACCGTGCAGGCTGTACAGCACGGCAAACGCGCCGCCGAGGCGATCAACGCGCAACTGATGCTCAACGTGGAGGCAGCGTAAATGGCCGATCTCTCGATAGTCTTCGCCGGTATCAAGGCCCCCAACCCGTTCTGGCTGGCCTCCGCGCCGCCCACCGATAAAGCCTACAACGTGGTGCGTGCCTTCGAGGCCGGTTGGGGCGGCGTGGTCTGGAAAACCCTCGGTGAGGACCCGGCAGCAGTCAACGTCTCGTCGCGCTACTCGGCGCACTACGGCAACAACCGCGAAGTGCTGGGCATCAACAACATCGAACTGATCACCGACCGCTCACTGGAGATCAACCTGCGCGAGATCACCCAGGTGAAGAAAGACTGGCCGGATCGCGCACTGATCGTCTCGCTGATGGTGCCGTGCGTGGAGGAATCGTGGAAACACATCCTGCCACTGGTCGAAGCCACCGGTGCCGACGGCATCGAGCTGAATTTCGGTTGCCCGCACGGCATGCCTGAACGGGGCATGGGCGCGGCGGTCGGTCAGGTGCCGGAGTACGTCGAGCAAGTCACCCGCTGGTGCAAAACTTATTGTTCACTGCCGGTGATCGTCAAACTCACGCCGAACATCACCGACATCCGCGTCGCTGCCCGCGCGGCACATCGCGGTGGCGCCGATGCGGTGTCGCTGATCAACACCATCAATTCGATCACCAGCGTCGATCTGGAACACATGGTTGCCCTGCCCACCGTCGGCAGCAAAAGCACCCACGGTGGTTATTGCGGTTCGGCAGTCAAGCCGATCGCACTGAACATGGTCGCCGAGATTGCCCGCGACCCGCAGACCCAGGGCCTGCCGATCTGTGGCATTGGTGGCATCGGCAGTTGGCGCGATGCGGCGGAATTCATTGCGTTGGGCAGCGGCGCGGTGCAGGTGTGCACGGCGGCGATGCTGCACGGTTTCCGCATTGTCGAGGAGATGAAGGACGGCTTGTCGCGCTGGATGGACAGTCAGGGCTACGCCAACATCGGCGAGTTTTCCGGGCGCGCGGTGGGCAACACCACCGACTGGAAATACCTCGATATCAACTATCAGGTGATCGCGAAGATTGATCAGGATGCGTGCATCGGTTGCGGGCGTTGCCACATTGCCTGCGAAGACACGTCACACCAGGCGATCAGCAGCCTGAAGCAGGCCGACGGCACGCATAAATACGAAGTGATCGATGATGAGTGTGTGGGCTGCAACCTGTGCCAGATCACCTGTCCGGTGGCGGATTGCATCGAGATGGTGCCGATGGAAACCGGGAAACCATTTCTGGACTGGAACCATGATCCGAGGAATCCCTACCATGTCGCGGTCTGATTCTTAAGATCAAAAGATCGCAGCCTTCGGCAGCTCCTACAAAGATCGGTGTAGGAGCTGCCGAAGGCCGCGATCTTTTGACTTAGGGCTCCAACCCGATCCCGCGCAAAATCACACTGGTCACCGTCTGCACCGCCCGTTCGAACTGCATGTCCGACAGCGGCTGGTGCTCGTTGAGAATATTCACCTGATGATCGAAGTCGGCGTAATGCTGGGTCGAGGCCCAGATCATGTACAGCAGGCTCGATGGTTCCACCGGCAGAATCCGCTTGTCTTCAACCCACTGGCGGATCTTCGCTTCCTTCATTTTCGCCCAGTCGTAGAGGCTGAGATCCAGCGCCTCACCGAGGGTCGGTGCGCCGTGGATGATCTCGTTGGCCCAGACTTTCGAACCGTACGGCCGGCTGCGCGAGTGGTTCATCTTGGCGCGGATGTAGCTGCTGAGCACCACCCGCGGGTCATCGAACATCTCGAAGCACAGCGCGTCCTGTTTCCATACTTCCAGCAGGTCGAACAGCACCGCGCTGTACAGCTCGCTCTTGGTTGAAAAGTAGTAATGCAGGTTGGAACGCGGCAATTGCACTTCGGCGGCGATGTCGGCCATGGCGGTGCCGCCGAAGCCTTTTTCGGCGAAGACTTTTTCCGCCGCCAGAAGGATTTTCTCGACGTTACTGCGACGAATCTCGATCTTGTGATTGCCCATGTGGGCTCCCTGACAACAGCGTTGCCCAAGACTAGCACCCGCTCTGGTACGCGGGCGACCGTTGCAAACAAAACTTCGTGCGAAGGTCGGTGCATGGCTAAACTGACGCCTCTTTGTCCTGCCTCAAAGGTATTCGCGATGCTGTTCAAGAACGTCCTGACCACCACTGCCCTGCTCGCTTCGCTGTTCGCCGCCTCCTCCGTATTCGCCCACGCCCACCTGAAAAGCCAGACCCCGGCCGCCGACAGCACCGTCGCCGCACCGGCAGACCTGCGCCTGACCTTCTCCGAAGGCGTCGAGGCCAGTTTCACCAAAGTCACCGTGACCCACGATGGCGCCCCGGTCGCGCTCAAACCTTTGAGCACCGAAGGCGACAAGAAAACCCTGATCGTCACCCCTGCTGCACCGCTCAGCGCCGGTGAATACAAGGTCGAATGGCACGCAGTGTCGGTCGACACGCACAAGAGCGAAGGCGCCTACCAGTTCAAGGTTGGCCAGTAACTCATGAGTGAAGCGCTGGTGCTGTGCCGTTTTGTGCATTTCAGCGTGGTGTTGATACTGTTCGGGGCCTGGCTGTTGCGGCCACGGTTGCTCAAAGCGCCAGCGCCGGCGCTGGATCGGCAACTGGCGTGCCTCGCGCGCTGGCTGACGGCGATTGCGCTGGTCAGCGGCGTGGCCTGGGCGCTGTTGATTACCGCGAGCATGGCCGGTTCGGCGACAGCCGCGTTCGATGCGGACACCCTTGGCGTGGTGCTGGGCAATACGTTTTTCGGTCAGGTCTGGCGTTGGCATCTGCTGATCAACGCGCTGTTGTTGGCGCTGCTGTTCACGCCGTGGCGTTCGAACGTGCCGTTGCGCCTGGGTTTGAGCGCGCTGTTGCTGGCGACCCTGGCGCCAGTCGGTCATGGCGCGATGCTCGATGGCCTCAGCGGGCAATTGCTGATCCTCAACCAGATCATTCACCTGACGTGCGTGGCCGCTTGGCTCGGCGGCTTATTGCTGCTGGTGCTGATCCTGCGTCAACCAGACGAACCGATGAGCCGGATCCTGCAACGCTTCAGTGGGGTCGGTTACGCGTTGGTGGCGGGCCTGCTGATCACCGGGCTGATCAACGTGCGCGTGCTGACCGGCCAGTGGTGGCCGACGCCGCTGTTCAACGGCTTTGCCCTGATTCTGCTGATCAAGGCAGCGCTGGTGATGGGCATGCTCGCACTGGCGTTGTTCAACCGCTTGCGGATTGATGATTGCCAACAGCGGATGGGCGCGCTCAAGCGCAGTGTGATGCTGGAGTGGTTGTTGGGGATTGGTGCGGTGGCGGCGGTTTCGCTGCTGGGCACCCTGCCGCCGATGATCGCGGCCTGAAAAGCAAAAGATCGCAGCCTTCGGCAGCTCCTACAGGGAATCGCATTCCAATGTAGGAGCTGCCGAAGGCTGCGATCTTTTGCTCTTAATGAGGTTGTGTGTCACCCGCCGCGGTGTCGATGCTGACCACCACCGACATCCCCGGGCGCAAGCGCTCCTCTTCCTGCTGATCCGGGTCGATGGTGATCCGCACCGGCACCCGCTGGGCGATTTTCACGAAGTTGCCGGTGGCGTTATCCGCCTGCAACAGGGCGAATTCCGAACCGGTGCCCGGCGAGATGTGCTGCACATGGCCGGTGAATCTGCGGTGGTTCAGGGCATCGACGGTGAAGCGCACCGGTTGCCCGACACGCACGTTGTCCATCTGGGTTTCCTTCATGTTGGCGATCACCCATTTCTGACTCGGCACCAGCGCCATCAACTGCGCGCCGGAGTTGACGTAAGCGCCGAGACGCACGCCGATCTGCCCGAGCTGGCCGTCACGCGGGGCGACGATGCGGGTGTTCGACAAATCGATCCGCGCCAGTTGCACCGCCGCTTCGGCGCTGGCCACCGCCGCTTCCAGCGAGCCGCGATTGACGATCACCGTTTGCAGGTCCTGACGGGCAATTTCCAGATTGGCCTTGGCCTGCGCCACCGCTGCAACACCTTGTGCGTTGGCCGCGAGCGCCACGTCCATTTCGCGCTTGGACACCGAACCGTCACTCACCAGCTCCTTGTTGCGCCGCAGATCCGCTTCGCTTTTACGCAACTGCGCTTCGCTGTCGGCGACCACCGCCTGACGCAGTTTGATCGTCGCTTCGGCGCTGTTGCGTTGCTGCACCACGTTGGCCAGCGCGGCCTTCTGCACCGCCAGTTGCGCCAGCGCCTGGTCGAGGCGCTGCTGATAAATCCGGTCGTCCAGACGCACCAGCAAATCGCCGGCCTTCACGTACTGGAAGTCCTGCACCGGCACCTCGAACACATAACCGCTGAGCTGCGGCCCGATGATCGTCACCTGTCCGCGCACCAGGGCGTTTTCGGTGGTCTCGACCGCGCTGCTGAACGGCGGCAGTTGCCAGGCGTACAGCACGACCAGCACACCGACGATGGCAATCGCGGCAAAGCCCAGCGACGAGATGATCCGCACCCCCAGCGAGCGCGGCTCGGTGTTCGGCGATGACGGCGGCGCCACGCCTTCGGGGGTGGCAGCGATGGCGTTGGTGGTTGTGGTGGTCGGTTCGGTCATGAAGTAGAGGCACCGCTAGGAGGTACGGAAGGCGCTGGGTCGACGGCTTTGGTGGTGCTCATCAGCCACAGCGCACGAATGGAAAGCCAGATCATGGTCAGCACCGCAATCACGGCGATCAGCATGAACACATCGTTATAGGCCAGCACGTTGGCCTCGCGGGTCGCGGCATTCGACAGGCTGCGAATGCCCTGCAGGTTGCGCAGGCTCGGGTCAGCCAACACCGAGCCGACTGCCGACCCGCCGCTCTGCACCCGTGCGGCCACCAACGGATCGGACAACGTCAGGTGCTCGACGAGGTGGCTGGAATGGAATTTCTCGCGCACGATCTGGAACGTGCCCAACAGCGCCGCGCCGAGCAGGCCGCCGAGGTTGTTGCAGATCCCGAACAACACCGAAAAACTCACCAGATTGCGCGGATTGGTCAGCACGTTGCGGGTGCCGAAGACCATGGTCGGGCCGAGGAAAAACGTGCTGCCGAAAGCCAGCAGGAACTGGCTGAAATACAGATTCGCCGGGCGGGTCAGGTTGTTGGAAAAACTGTCCATCACGGAACCTGTGGCCATCAGCGCCAGCGAGATGATCAGCGGCATCAGCAGGTGCTTGGGGTCGATGGTCAGCGCGCTGGTCAACAGCCCGGCGACACTGCCGATCAGCATCACCACGTACAGGCTGTGCAACTGCTCGTAGCCCATGTTCAGGTTCTGCATGAAACCGACGGCGCCGGTGGACTGCTCCGAGGTGACCATGCGGATCAGGGTCACCGCCAGCGCCAGACGGATCATCACCCCGCTGCCGAGCCAGCGGGTCATCAGCATCGGGTTGCTGCGATTGTGCTCGATGGCCAGCCCGGCGAGGATCAAGGCAATCGAGGCGGCCAGCGCATAGCCGATCCAGTCCGCCTCCAGCCACCAGTCGATACGCCCCAGCGACAGCACCGCGCAGAGTAGCGCCACGCCGCTGGCAAGGATGGCGAAAGTGAGGAAATCCAGCGGCTCGAAGGTTTTGAAGCGGTCACCCGGCGGCAACTTGAGCATCAACACACAGCCCAGCGACAGCAACGCCATGCCCAATTCGAACAGGTACAAGCCGCGCCATTCGGCGATCTGCAACAGGTCTTCGGAGAACAGTCGCGCCAGCGGCAGGGCCAGTTGTGAAGCGCCCAGCCCCAGCACCAGCGCCTTGAGCCGCCACTTGGCCGGAAACGCCTGGATCATGTAATACAGACCCAACGAACTCAACGCCGCACCGACCATGCCGTGGGCCGCCCGCACCGCGATGGCCGAACTCAGGTCGTTGACGAACAGGTGACCGAAGGTCACCAGCGCATACAGCACCAGAAACACCTCGGTGAACGCGCGCAGGCCGAACTGCTGGCGAAACTTCACCAGCAGCAGGTTCATCGAGACGTTGGTCATCACATACGCGGCCGGCAGCCAGGCCATCTCCGCCGTGGTCGCGCCCAACGCGCCTTGCAGGTAAGGCAGGTTGGCGACCACCAGCGAGTTACCCAGACCACCGGTCACCGCCACCAGCAACCCGACCAGCGCATAGGCCAGGCGCTTGGGGTTGGAGTGCAGCGGCGTCGACGGGGAACCGGGCAGACTGGGCTTCTCATGAGGCTGCCAGTCGCGCGGGGCGTATTGATCCATTGAAAAGCCTTGTGCGGGAGGTGGGTGAAGTTTGCCGCAAATTCATCGGCAACACACATCCCACGGACACACAAATCCCTGTAGGAGCTGTCGAGTGAAACGAGGCTGCGATCTTTTGATCTGGATTTTCAAGAAGCAAGATCAAAAGATCGCAGCGTGCCGCAGCGCCTACAAGTTCATCAGCGTCGATGCCGAGTCATCGTATAACTTGCTGTTGACATTCCCTTAAAACGTAGGAAATATCCGCATCCATGTTGTACGACGACGTATAACAAATAATAAAAACAACAAACGAAACAGGGAGCGTCACAGTGAGCACACTCGTCTGCAATTCCGTCCGCCCTTCGCGCTTTTCCGTCACTCGCCCTTGCACGACCTTAAGCCTGATCGGCTGCAGCAGCCTCGCTCTCGCCTTACCGATGAGCGCCAATGCCGAAGGTTTTCTTGAAGACAGCAAAGCCACGCTGAACCTGCGCAACGCCTACTTCAACCGCAACTTCGTCAACCCGGCCTACCCGCAAGGCAAGGCCGAAGAGTGGACGCAGAACTTCATCCTCGACGCCAAATCCGGCTTCACCCAAGGCACCGTCGGTTTCGGCCTCGACGTGCTCGGGCTGTATTCGCAAAAGCTCGATGGCGGCAAAGGCACCGGTGGCACGCAATTGCTGCCGATCCACGATGACGGACGTCCGGCCGACAACTTCGGCCGCCTCGGCGTGGCGCTGAAGGCCAAAGTGTCGAAGACCGAATTGAAGGTCGGCGAATGGATGCCGGTGCTGCCGATCCTGCGCTCGGACGATGGCCGCTCGTTGCCGCAGACCTTTCGCGGCGGACAGATCACCTCCACCGAGATCAATGGCCTGACCGTCTACGGCGGCCAGTTTCGTGGCAACAGTCCGCGCAACGACGCGAGCATGGAAGACATGTCGATGAACGGCCGCGGCGCGTTCACCTCGGATCGCTTCAACTTCGGCGGCGGCGAATACACCTTCAACGACAAGCGCACCCTGGTCGGCGTGTGGTACGCCGAACTCAGCGACATCTACCAGCAGCAATACTTCAACCTCAGCCACAGCCAGCCGCTGGGCGACTGGACACTGGGCGCCAACCTCGGTTTCTTCACCGGCAAGGAAGACGGCAGCGCACTGGCCGGCGACCTCGACAACAAGACCGCATTTGCCATGCTGTCGGCCCGATACGGTGGCAGCACCTTTTACGTCGGCCTGCAAAAACTCTCCGGCGACGACGCGTGGATGCGGGTCAACGGCACCAGCGGCGGCACCCTGGCCAATGACAGCTACAACGCCAGTTATGACAATGCCAAAGAGCGCTCCTGGCAGCTGCGCCATGACTACAACTTCGTTGCCCTCGGCATTCCCGGCCTGACCCTGATGAACCGCTACATCAGCGGCGATAACGTGCACACCGGGACGATTACCGACGGCAAGGAATGGGGCCGCGAGTCAGAGCTGGCCTACACCGTGCAGAGCGGGCCGCTGAAGAACCTCAACGTGAAATGGCGCAACGCGACCATACGCCGGGACTTCAGCACCAACGAGTTCGATGAGAACCGGGTCTTTATCAGTTATCCGATTTCGTTGTTGTAAGCCCCCGGGCCACCATCGTTCCCTGTAGGAGTGAGCCTGCTCGCGATAGCGGCGTATCAGTCAATGACAATGGCGTCTGACGGATTGCTATCGCGAGCAGGCTCACTCCTACAAGGGGATTGCGTTGCCAACTGGGCATTGTGGTGATCGAAAGGTGAATCAGCCCTTCCGTCATTTACACCAAAAGTCGCGTTGACAAGATCCGGAAACCCTACCGATACTTCGGCGCAGTCATACGACAACCTACAACAATCAAAACAAAACATGTAAGGGCTTGCCATGACGTCTACTTCCGCACCCCGCGCTCCATTCAATCGCCTGTTGCTGACCGGCGCTGCCGGCGGCCTGGGCACCGTTCTGCGCGAGCGCCTGCGCCCCTACGCCAATGTGTTGCGCCTGTCCGACATCGCCGCCCTCGCCCCGGCCGTCGATGATCGTGAAGAAGTCGTGCTCTGCGACCTCGCCGACAAACAGGCTGTGCATCAACTGGTCGAAGGCGTCGACGCGATCCTGCATTTCGGCGGTGTCTCGGTGGAGCGGCCGTTCGAAGAAATCCTCGGCCCCAACATCTGCGGTGTCTTCCATATCTATGAAGCCGCGCGCCGGCATGGCGTGAAGCGGGTGATCTTCGCCAGCTCCAATCACGTCATCGGCTTCTACAAACAGGACGAACCGCTCGACGCCGGCTCCGCGCGCCGGCCCGATGGCTATTACGGTCTGTCGAAGTCCTACGGTGAGGACATGGCCAGTTTCTACTTCGATCGCTACGGCATCGAGACCGTCAGCATCCGCATCGGCTCCTCGTTTCCCGAGCCGCAAAACCGCCGGATGATGCACACCTGGCTGAGCTTCGACGACCTCACGCAACTGCTCGAACGCGCGTTGTATACGCCGAACGTCGGCCACACCGTGGTCTACGGCATGTCCGACAACAAGGACGTGTGGTGGGACAACCGCTTCGCCAGTCACCTTGGTTTCGCCGCGAAAGACAGCTCTGAAGTGTTCCGCGAGAAGGTCGAGGCGCAACCGATGCCGGCGGCCGATGACCCGGCGCGGATCTATCAGGGCGGCGCGTTTGTCGCGGCAGGTCCATTCGGCGACTGATCACTCTGACAACGACGCAAAGGAATGAGTATGCAAGCCGAATTGATCGTCGATGCCCGCAACGCGGTGGGCGAAAGCCCGGTCTGGGTGCCGCAGGACAACGCCCTGTACTGGGTGGACATCCCCAACGGCGGACTGCAACGCTGGAGCGCCGACACCGGCCACGTCCATGCGTGGAAAACCCCGGAAATGCTCGCCTGCATCGCCCGCCACAGCCGTGGCGGCTGGGTCGCCGGCATGGAAAGCGGATTCTTTCACCTGCACCCGCACAGCGACGGCAGCCTCGACACCGAGCTGCTTGCCAGCGTCGGACATCGCCGCGAGGACATGCGCCTCAACGACGGCCGCTGCGACCGTCAGGGCCGTTTCTGGGCCGGCAGCATGGTACTGAACATGAGCCTGAATGCGCCCGAAGGCCGGCTCTATCGCTACGGTGCCAGGCAGTCGGGGGTGATCGAAGCGCAGCTCGACGGTTTCATCGTCCCCAACGGCCTCGGTTTCAGCCCCGACGGCAAAACGATGTACCTGTCCGATTCGCACCCCGAGGTGCAACTGATCTGGGCCTTCGATTACGACACCGAGACCGGCACGCCATCGAACCGCCGCGTGTTCGTCGACATGAATCATTTCCCCGGACGCCCCGACGGTGCTGCCGTGGACGCCGAGGGTTTCTACTGGATCTGCGCCAACGACGCCGGGCTCATTCACCGCTTTGCGCCGGACGGACGCCTCGATTTCTCACTGGAAGTGCCGGTGAAAAAACCAACCATGTGCGCCTTCGGCGGCAGCCGGATGGACACCTTGTTCGTGACCTCGATTCGTCCCGGCGACGACCACGATCCGCAATCGCTGGCCGGTGGCGTGTTCGCCCTGAACCCCAACGTCAAAGGCCTGCCGGAACCAATGTTCGACGATTTGCTGTAACACCCGCCTCTGCTGCACCGCTGCGCCTTGAACACAAAAATAACAAGACTGGAGACTCACCCCCATGTACTTCAAACGCACCTTGCTCGCCGTCGCTTTACCGTTTGCCTTCACCCTCGCCAGCACTGCCCAGGCGCTGGAAATAAAATTCGCCGACATTCATCCCGCCGGCTACCCGACCGTGGTCGCGGAAGAAAGCATGGGCCAAACCCTGACCCAGGAAACCAACGGCGAGCTCACCTTCAAGTACTTCCCGGGTGGCGTGCTCGGTTCCGAGAAAGAAGTCATCGAGCA
Organism: Pseudomonas serboccidentalis; assembly: GCF_028830055.1. NCBI lineage: Bacteria > Pseudomonadati > Pseudomonadota > Gammaproteobacteria > Pseudomonadales > Pseudomonadaceae > Pseudomonas > Pseudomonas serboccidentalis. The sequence continues at coordinate 5,141,999 of NZ_CP101655.1, read as the reverse complement.
GGCGCAGGTCGGCGCCATCCAGATGACCCGCGTCAGCCTCGGCATCGTCGGGCCGGTGGTGCCGGATGTGAACGTGTTCAACATGCCGTTCATCTTCCGTGACCAGGCGCACATGCGTGCGGTGATCGATGGCGAAGTCGGCGACGCGATTCTCGACAAGATCACCCACTCCGAATTCGGTCTGGTCGCTCTGGCCTGGATGGACGGCGGCACGCGCAACCTCTACACCAAGAAACCGGTGCGCAAACTCGAAGACCTCAAGGGCATGAAAATCCGTGTGCAGGGCAACCCGATGTTCATCGAGACCATCAACGCCATGGGCGGCAACGGCATCGCCATGGACACCGGGGAAATCTTCAGCGCCCTGCAAACCGGGGTGATCGACGGCGCGGAAAACAACCCGCCGACCCTGCTCGAACACAACCACTTCCAGAACGCCAAGTTCTACAGCCTGACCGGGCACCTGATTCTGCCCGAGCCGATCGTGATGTCGAAAATCACCTGGGAGAAACTCACCCCCGACCAGCAGACCCTGGTGAAGAAAGCCGCCAAGGCCGCTCAGGCTGAAGAGCGCGTGCTGTGGGACAAGAAATCCGCCAGCAGTGAAGAAAAACTCAAGGCCGCCGGCGTCGAGTTCATCACCGTCGACAAGAAACCCTTCTACGAGGCCACTGCCTCGGTTCGCGAGAAATACGGTGCACCTTACGCCGACCTGATCAAGCGCATCGAAGCGGTGCAGTAACCCTCCCAGCCCTCAACGAAAGGCCCGGCAGCGCTGGCGTCGCTCGACGTGCGCGCCTGCCCGGTTACGGTGGAACCCGATGAAGAATTCGCTGCTGCGCCTCAACGACATGCTGTACATGACCTGCATCTGGGTCGCCGGCCTGTCCGTGCTGGCCATCGCCCTGATCATTCCCTGGGGCGTGTTCGCCCGATACGCCCTCGGCACCGGTTCGAGTTGGCCGGAGCCCACCGCGATTCTGCTGATGATGGTCTTCACTTTCATCGGCGCCGCTGCCAGTTATCGTGCCGGCGCACACATGGCCGTCGCCATGGTCACCGACCGCTTACCGCCGAACCTGCGCAAGACCCTGAGCATCGTCTCGCAGTTATTGATGGGCACCATCTGCCTGTTCATGACGATCTGGGGCGCCAAGCTGTGCGCCTCGACCTGGAACCAGTTCATGAGCGCCCTGCCCACCCTGCGCGTGGGCATCACCTACATGCCGATCCCGATCGGCGGCGCGCTGACGCTGATCTTTGTCGTGGAAAAACTGCTGTTCGGTGACCAAAGCAATCGCCGCGTGGTGCGTTTCGACCTGATTGAAGAAAACGAAGGGGCTGCCTGATGGACGCATTGATTCTGTTGGGCAGTTTTATCGTGTTGATCCTGATCGGCATGCCGGTCGCCTACGCCCTCGGGCTGTCGGCACTGATCGGCGCATGGTGGATCGACATCCCGTTTCAGGCGCTGATGATTCAGGTCGCGGGCGGGGTCAATAAATTCTCGCTGCTGGCGATTCCGTTCTTCGTGCTGGCCGGGGCGATCATGGCCGAGGGCGGCATGTCGCGGCGGCTGGTGGCGTTCGCCGGGGTGCTGGTCGGGTTTGTCCGGGGCGGCCTGTCGCTGGTCAACATCATGGCCTCGACCTTCTTTGGCGCGATCTCGGGATCGTCGGTGGCCGACACGGCGTCGGTGGGCTCGGTGCTGATTCCGGAGATGGAACGCAAAGGCTATCCACGCGACTTCTCCACGGCAGTAACGGTCAGTGGATCGGTACAGGCGCTGTTGACGCCGCCAAGCCATAACTCGGTGCTTTACTCGCTGGCGGCCGGCGGCACCGTTTCCATCGCTTCGCTGTTCATGGCCGGCGTCGTCCCGGGCCTGTTGATGAGCGCGTGCCTGATGGTGCTGTGCCTGATTTTCGCGAAGAAACGCGATTACCCGAAAGGTGAAGTCATCCCGCTGCGCGAAGCCTTGAAGATCTGCGGCGAAGCGCTCTGGGGCATGATGGCGATGGTGATCATTCTGGGCGGCATTCTGTCCGGGATCTTCACCGCCACCGAATCGGCAGCCATCGCCGTGCTCTGGGCGTTCTTCGTCACCATGTTCATCTACCGCGACTACAAGTGGAGCGAATTGCCGAAGCTGATGCACCGCACGGTGCGCACGATTTCCATCGTGATGATCCTGATCGGCTTCGCCGCAAGCTTCGGCTACATCATGACCCTGATGCAGATTCCGGCGAAGATCACCACGCTGTTCCTGACCCTGTCGGACAACCGCTACGTGATCCTGATGTGCATCAACGTCATGCTGCTGTTGCTCGGCACCGTGATGGACATGGCACCGCTGATCCTGATCCTCACGCCGATTCTGATGCCGGTGATTCTCGGCATCGGCGTCGACCCGGTACAGTTCGGCATGATCATGCTGGTCAACCTGGGAATCGGGCTGATCACGCCGCCAGTGGGCGCGGTGCTGTTTGTCGGTTCGGCGGTGGGCAAGGTCAGTATCGAGAGCACCGTGAAGGCGCTGATGCCATTCTACGCCGTGTTGTTCCTGGTGTTGATGCTGGTGACCTACATTCCGGCAATTTCGCTGTGGTTGCCGCATCTGGTGTTGTAACCCCGACGCTGTGGCGAGGGAGCTTGCTCCCGCTCCGGCGCGCAGCGGCGGCTCTTTGAAAAAAAGGGCCTGCTGCGCAGTCCGGCGGGAGCAAGCTCCCTCGCCACAGGTTTTGCTTCAGGCCCGGAACAACATATACCCCGCCACCACCAGACACACGCTGGCAAACCCCGCCTGCAACGCCCGCGCCGGCACCCGTGCGCACAGCCTGCGACCGATGATCATGCCGATGATGCTGGCGACGATGAACGCCGCACCGAGGCTGTCGATCCGTACCCCGGCGTGGAACGCGCCGATCACGCCAATCGCCGAAATCAGACTGATGACCATCAGCGACGTAGCGACAATGCCGCGCATCTGCACATCGGTCAGTTGCTTGAACGCCGGCACAATCAGGAACCCGCCGCCGACGCCAAGCAACCCCGAGACCACGCCAGTCACCGCCCCCAGCGCCGCGAGGGTAGCGGTGCATTTGGCGGTCCAGTCGAAACGCCCGGTCTCTTCATTGAGCATGCAGTTCTTCTGCCCCCAGCTCGCGTGACCATGATCACTCGGTCCTTCCTGCTGGCGCTCACGGCGCAACATGCGCCAGGCAACCATGACCATCAGCAGGCTGAAGAGGATCATCAGGATCTTCTCCGGCAACTGGTGCGCAAAGTAGATGCCCAGCGGCGAAAACACCGCACCGAGCGCGGCAATCAGCAGCGCCGCGCGGTAGCGCACCAGACCATGACGCAAACCGTCGATAGCACCGACCGCCGCCGCACTGCCCACGGCGAACAGTGCCACGGGCGCGGCTTGGGTCATGCTCCAGCCGAGGCCGAGCACCAGCGCCGGCACCGCGAGAATCCCGCCGCCCGCGCCGGTCAGCCCGAGAATCAAGCCCATCACTACGCCAAACAGACTTGCCAGCAACATAGGGAGTTCTCAGTCGACTTTGGACAAACCGGTCAGCCATTCGCGGCCCTTGAGCATGCCGTTCCAGTAGAACCACGGCAGCAGGGTCGCCTTGAGGAACCACGCCGAGCGGCGTGGCACGGTCGCATCGAGGGCAAACGTCGGCAGCAGTTTGCCGCCGTAACCGAACTCGGCGAGGATCACCTTGCCCTTCTCCACCGTCAGCGGGCAGGAACCGTAGCCGTCGTACTTCAGTGGCAATGGTTGGTGCTTGCGCAGCGCCAAGAGGTTTTCGGCGACGACAACGACCTGCTTGCGCACGGCGGCAGCGGTTTTCGCGTTAGTGGTGCCGCAGATGTCACCGAGGCCGAACACCTCGGGGTAACGCGGATGCTGCAGGCTGTGCGGATTGACCTCGCACCAGCCGGCGGCGTCGGCCAGCGGGCTCTGGGCGATGAAATCCGGCGAGACTTGCGGCGGCACGACGTGCAGCAGATCGAAGGTTTTCGCTTCACGGGTGACATTGCCGTCGGCGTCCTTGACCTCGAACCACGCGGTTTTCGCCGGGCCATCGACCTTGACCAGATTGCTGTTGAACGCCAACTGCGCGTTGTATTTCTCGATGTACTTCATCAGCGGTGGCACGAACGTCGCGACGCCGAACAGCGCGGCACCGGCCAGGTTGAACTCGACGTTGATGTTGTTCAGTGCAGCGTTTTTGCGCCAGTGATCGCACGACAAATACAACGCCTTTTGCGGTGCGCCGGCGCATTTGATCGGCATCGCCGGCTGGGTGAACAGCGCCTTGCCGCCGCGCAGTTTCTGCACCTGATCCCAGGTGTACTGTGCGTGTTGATAGCTGTAGTTGGAGGTCACGCCGTGCTGGCCGAGGCTTTCCTGCAAACCTTCGATCTTTTCCCAGGCCAGACGCAGACCCGGGCAGACGATCAGGTTCTGGTAAGTGACGGTGCGTTGATCGTTGAGGGTCAGCTGACGCGTGTCGGGGTCGATACCAGTCACCGCCGCTTGAATCCAGGTGGCCTGACGCGGCATCACCTTGCTCATCGGCCGGACGGTGTCCTTGACGTCGTAGGCGCCACCGCCGACCAGCGTCCACGCCGGCTGGTAGTAGTGCTGGGCGCTTGGCTCGATTACGGTGATGTTGAGCGCGGGATCACGCTTGAGCAGACTGGCGACGAAGCCGATGCCGGCGGTGCCGCCGCCGATGACCACGATATCGGCACTGATGGATGGGCCCCAGTGTTGATCGTTCATTGCTTGTTCCTTATTGCTGCACGCAAGGATTTCTCAGCCTTCACACAAATCTATTGTAGGAG